>JAISHE010000050.1 GCA_031262745.1 Culturomica sp.
CGTTTGGTACGTCAGTGAAGCCGGAGCAGCCGAATGGACATTAATTCCGAATGAAGTGGGTGCGGAATTAAGTTCTTATCAACAGTCGGCTACCGTTAGCGGAGCTTCGATAGCGGTTAGATTTAAACGTAAGGCTGTTTGCTCATTAGGCGAAGCGGAAACGACAGCTTCGGTTACCGTTCCTAATCTGAAAATCTCTTTTAGTCCCGTGAGCACAACATTGAATCATTGTGGTGGCACAGCAGTAACGGCAAGTGTTCCTTACACTGCAACTACACCTACTTTCAAGTGGACAACGGATATGGGCACCAAAACGGGAGCAATGTATACGCCTGTTTATAGTGATTTTACGGATGGAACGGAAGGCACCATAGTTGTGAAATGTGAAGTAAAAGTAGCAGGTTGTGTGAGCACAGCTGATTTGAGTGTTAATGTAACAAAATTCGAATCATTTGCTTGTGGCGATTGTTTTACAGATACTCGCGATGGTCAATCTTATCCCACAGTTCAAATCGGCGCTCAATGTTGGATGACGAAGAATATGAATATAGGCACGCTAGTAGCCAGTTCAGATTACACCACTTATCAGCGAGCCGGTATACAAAAGATATGTTATGATAATGACGAAAGCAATTGCACAACTTACGGCGGACTTTACAGTTGGGCAGAGGCAGTCAATGGAGAGAATGTGGCTTCGGGCGCAATAAATACTGCAACCGACTTTAATAAAAAATATGCCGTAGACGGTAGCGGACATACTCAGGGAATTTGTCCCGACGGTTGGCATATTCCGAGCGATGCGGAGTTTCAGGCTTTGGAAGTTCATCTTGGTATGTCTCCTTCCACAGCAAATTCTACGGGTTGGCGTGGCACGGATGAGGGTCGCGAATTAAAGAGTATAGATTTGTGGACAGCTTATTCTTCCTCCACTTCGGGCACCAACACTTCCGGTTGGGACGGGCGCCCGGGTGGCCACCGGCTTAACTCCGGTGGTACGTTCTACTACGTTGGCGCGCGCGGAAACTGGTGGTCGTCTTCAGAGTACAGTTCTTCCGGTGCGTGGAACCGGTATCTGTACTACGGTGGGGCGAGGGTCTACCGTAACACCGACACTAAGTCGTACGGCTTCTCCGTCCGTTGTCTGCTAAATTAGCGGGTGGGGTAGAGCGGGTGCTCGGCGGCGACCGTTAGGGGCGTTGCTTGCGACGCCCCCCAAACGGGAGATGCAAGCACCTGCGAGAGTTCTTTGACTATTTGATTGATTTGACTATTTCCCAAAAATTTTTTCCGTAGGAAAAAATTTTTGGCGCGATGTGTTTTTTTGGGCGTATGGGATATGTTTCGTACATTTGGGCGTTGCATGCAACGCCCGATTCATTATTCGTTATTCCATTTTTGGGGATTGTTTTTGATGTATTCGGCAATGTTTGAATATTCATTTATATCACGAATGATGTGGTCGTAATAATTTCGTTGCCAAACGGAAAACCCCAATTGTTTGGAAACCGCCGATTTAAAACCGCGTACCAATGCCCCCACCGTTTTCGATGGCGACCGTAGGGGCGTATGGCATACGCCCGATGTATCGGCGGCATTTTTTGGGCGTATGCCATACGCCCGTACATGCGGAAATCCGTGTTGTTTTTGCGGTGTCCCCGTAGGGGCGGGGTCTGCCCGCCCAATTGAAAACGGGGGCGGGCGAACCCCGCCCGTACATGCGGAGAGTCTGCGAACATGTTAGGCAGGAACTGCCGGAGGTCGCCCGTGTCATCCCGTAGGTCGCGCTTCGCTTGACGCTACGGTTATGAAGATGTCGCCCTTCGGGCATCGGCTCGCAGAGCCGGATTTTCATAACCTCCGGTCATCGACCGGAGGAGGATAGGATGGCATGTTCGGCAGTATAGTTGAGCGGGAGCTACGCTCCTCTCCAGCCGACTGGTTACTAAACTGCGCTGCCTACGGCAGCCATATACGCTATTATAGTACTTTAAAAATAAAAGCTCACATTCATCAGAAAATCGGAGAATGCGGATTTCGTTTGAGTTTCATAACCTGCTCTAAATCCTATTGTTGTAGGGAAAGGTAAACGCAGGAAATGACAATCGGCATTTACCTCCACGCCGCAGGAATAATCCTGTTGATTACCGTTGGCAAATTCTTGCTGCATAAAATCAAAAAATAAGCTGCCTTTAATTGTTTTTATATAAAGTAATGAACCTATATTAAAATCGGGATAGGCGAGAGGCATGCTATACGTTGACCTGACAGTTAGAAAATCAGGGGCATATTCATTCATCCCGCGAGGTATAAGTATTTTCTTTTTGTAGTAATACACTTCCTCACGATTTTGGTAACCACCATAAAGAGAGAAGGAATGATTTAATGCAAATCCCGGGAAATATAAAGTTCCTGCAGCCCACCATTGTTTTCCTAAATCGGCTTTTTTCCATGGAGTATGCGTGTATCCTATTTGTAATATTTGTCCCCAACGCGGGTTAATCATTTGTTGAGCGAGATAGGTATAATTGGAGAAATTCAATCCGTATTCCAATCTTTGATAATAATCCTTATCAAAAGATTCCTTGTAATTATTCAAATTCGCATCGTAGATATAAACATCATCGTTGACCTCAACCCAAGTGAAAGCTTTACTTATATCTCGTTGCAAAATCTCGGTGGAGTAGGTGAAAAACGGAGTTATCGAACGGTGGTAATTGCGACGCGAAATGTTGAACGGCAATTCTATGTCCAACTGTGCTTCCGTCAAGCGTTCTTTGTAGATGAGAAGCAGATTATCATCTTCTCCTGTTTGCAGATTATTGACAACGGTGGTTCCGTTCCAAGTGTCATTCGGTCTACTATGCTTAAAATCCAAATAGAATTTGGGAAATAAACCTTTGTATGCGGCATTGAAAACCCATGCACCGTCTTTATAAGAATTAGTTTTCACAAAACCGGCTGCAAAGGAAAGAGTACTTAGTTTATTCTGAGAGTAGGCAACTAAACCGAAGTCAACCTCACCGTCGAATTGATTTACATACATCGGTCCCCAACTGTGAAAGTTCAGCAAGTGAGGTAGCTTGCGGTACTTTTTGCTTGTGAAAGTGGAGTCGCCGACGTTTTGCAAACTTATATTTTCCTGTTCTTTTACTTTTTGTGCAAGCGGATAGTTGTACATTTCCACATCTTTGTACTCAAGTTCGCTGATATTTATTTTTGCAGGTTTATAGCCGTTTGCGGTGTAGAAAGAGAAGTTAAGTTCGTTTTTTTGTGCGGCTACCGACGGAAACCGTATGCCGAAAGGGGAGGTGAGCACTTGTTTCGTTGCATTATTGACGATATTAAGGGAATAGAGTGAATTATTGCCGTCGAATGATGCCCTGAAAAATACGTTCTCTCCGATTTTCATAGGATTATCCAGCTCATATTTAAAAGTGTCGCTTATTTTTGTTCTTTTACCCGTTTTAATATCAATGAGTTCAAGATAATTACCTTTTGTGGTTTGCACCACCGTAACAATATTTTCACCGTCGCTTGAAGGGTGTATAAACAATTCTCCTGTGTTGGCATTAACGCGTAAAACTTCATCTTCCAAATTGTTTGCAAGCAATATTATGCAGGAATTATTATTCTCATCAACTTCAACGGCACCCCAAAGGTTTCCTGCGGAAAATGGCGAGAAACGATTTTTATGAGAGCGATGGTAGCGATATGAATTTGTTTTCAAATTATAGCTTGTGAGTACGATTTTACCGGCATGTTCCCAGCGAAGAGCCGGTAGTTGTTCACACCACACAATCACGTTATCGTTAACGGCAAATTTATGGTCATACACCATGCCTGTTGCCGTGATTACGGTTTCTTTACCGTTTTTAATTCTTACGAAAACGCCATGTTCGGAAAGTCCGTCTTTATAAGCAATCACACTTCCGTCCGGCATGCCAACCGGATAGCGATAATTGGTAAAATAAGGATTATAAGTAGCGACGGTATCAAAAGCGGAATGGTTTAGATTTTGTTGCCAGCGGGCTTTTAACTCGGTAAGATTATCAAAATAGAGAGTTTTCTTGGCATCGGAATAGGTGTTTGACTTTTTAACACTGTCGGCATTTACGAAAAGCGACTGAAATTCTGTTGTGTTCCAAAGACTATCGCGAGATGTTTGCAAAGTTTGTTTTATGCTTGTACGAAAAGGCGTAAACGTGAAAGGTCGTCTACCTACTCGGTTCAACATTTTTTCCCACACGTTTGTACCGTAATGTCTGCGCGAGTTTGCAGTTAAAAAATAGCCGAGAGTGTAACGATTGGGTACGAAATCCTTGTCGGAACCGAGCACAGCCTTATCATAGGAATAGATACCTTTTTCTATTAATTGTGCTTTCATTTCACCCAAGAATTCGGGAGAACGTCCTCGTCCGATATTTCCAACGGCAGTTTCAAATGTAACGGCATCGCCTTCCACAAACCACATAGGTAGGAATAAACCGGTTACCGCCATAACCATCTGTTGCCCGAAGATATAATATAAAGCTTTTGTGAAACCTTGATTAATCTTATCAAACTGAACTACGTGGCGAAATTCGTGAACACAAAGATGTTCCAACCATTCATCGTTGGCATCCTGAGGAGGCAGCGAGTAGAGATCGCTCTTTTTCGGTGCCCAACCCACGCTACCGTTTGAAACGGCACTTTGGGCATGCACTATCATTGAAATTTTGTGCGGCTTGTGATTAAGAGAATGGGCACTACTATACAGCAAGTCATATATATTCGCCATCCTCTGAGCACCTGATTCAAAAAAATCAGGATATATAATTTGAAAATTCTCTGTTTTTATCTGTTTCCACTTAATTGAAGCGGGGTCTTGCCCCAAATCTACAAATTGAGAACTGCCTTTTAAGCAAAGAAAAACAAAAATAATTACAATAAATTTTTTCATAATAGCAGAATAATAATCAACATTGATTGCGAAAAACGTAATCCGAAAATTTCTCGCAAGATATTAAAATTCCGACGTAAAATGAAAAATCAGATGTTTATAATTTTCCTGAGCCATTTGTAGAATGTAGGGAGAATCGGCAAGAAAAACATCGCGACCGTGTTTATCTTTTGCCATATATTGTGATTTGTGTTTTTTGAAATCCTCCAATTCTTTGCTGTCGGTTGTGTCAATCCAGCATGCTTTATAGAGATTTATAGCTTCCCAACGGCATGCGGCACCGTATTCATGCAGCAGTCGATATTCGATGACTTCAAATTGCAATGCTCCGACGGTTCCTATAATTTTTCGTCCGTTAAACTGATTGATAAACAATTGTGCAACGCCTTCATCCATCAGTTGGTCGATACCCTTTGCCAATTGCTTTGATTTCATAGGATCGGCGTTTTCTATATACTTAAACAATTCGGGAGAGAAACTCGGTATACCTTTGAAATGAAGTTTTTCGCCTTCTGTCAGCGTATCACCGATTTTAAAAGTACCCGTGTCATGAAGTCCCACAATATCACCCGGATATGCTTCGTCGATTATAGATTTCTTTGAAGCCATGAAAGCCGTAGGAGTAGAAAATTTTTGCATTTTACCACTTCTCACATGCAAATAATTGACATTTCTTTTGAAAATGCCGGAACAAACCTTTACGAAAGCAATGCGGTCGCGATGGTTCGGATCCATGTTGGCATGAATTTTAAAAACAAACCCCGTGAATTTATCCTCATCCGGCATTACTGTTCTTTCTTCCGTTTCACGCGGTAGAGGAGAAGGAGCAATGTCAATAAAACAGTCTAAAAGTTCTTTTATACCGAAATTATTCAATGCCGAACCGAAAAACACCGGTGCAACCGTAGCATCCAAATACTCCCTGCGATTAAGCGCGGGGTATACTCCACGTATTAATTCGAGTTGCTCACGTAAAGAGTCGGCTTCTTTTGAATTTATGAATTCGGTTAATTCTGGTGAATTAAGATTTTTAATTTCAATACCTTCAGGCAATTCCTGTCCGCCGGATTGAAAAAGGAAAAGACTTTCCTTATAAATATTGTAAACACCCCTGAACATGTCGCCGCTACCAATGGGCCAACTTAGAGGATTAACTTTAATCTCCAATTCTTTTTCTATTTCATCAAGAAGGTCGAAAGGATCTTGGGCAGGTCGGTCGAGTTTGTTTATAAAAACCATCACGGGAGTTTTACGCATACGACACACCTGCATAAGTTTTCTCGTCTGACTTTCCACGCCTTTTGCGGAGTCTATAACTATAATCACGCTGTCGCATGCGGTGAGAGTGCGAAAAGTATCTTCTGCAAAATCTTGGTGTCCGGGTGTGTCTAATATGTTTATTTTTACTCCATTATACTCAAATCCCATAACGGAAGTGGCAACGGAAATCCCGCGTTGCCTTTCTATTTCCATAAAATCGGAAGTAGCGGTTTTCTTTATCTTATTGGATTTCACAGCACCGGCAATGTGGATTGCCCCTCCGAAAAGCAAAAGTTTCTCGGTGAGAGTTGTTTTACCGGCATCCGGATGACTTACAATACCGAAAGTTCTTCTTCGTAAAATTTCTTCTTTAAATCCCATTTTTTGCAATTATAACAGCTTAAAGCAAGCTTTTAAAGGACTGCAAATGTAAGACATTTTTCTTAATTATTATATTATCCTAATTACTTCACCTTCTCATATACCTGATATTCCTGTATACTTTGAGCACCCTCTTTTGCTTTTACGTTCTTTCCGCCGTTAAAGAACCATATCAACGACAATTTTGCATATTCGGACTTAGTCTGATCTTTTTCATATTCTATTGAACTCCCGTACTTTGTTGTAGATCCGTATTTTGCCAAGTAAGAGCAAAAATTTATGGACTAACTTTTGATTTTAGTGGATTAAATTTCAGTTTTATTGCACTAATTTTTGATTTTAGTGTACTAATTTTCAGTTTTAAAAACTAAAAAAAGATGGATAATAGAAAAGAAGAATTCAATTACAAGTCATTTGAGACTGACGCCTTATTAAAACTCAAACAAGGATTTAGTTTAGAAGGAGAAAATGGAGTATTAGCCTCCTTATTAAAACGCTCGTTATCTGTCGTTTTTTTTGTTTTTCAGCATTTATTCCAAACAGTTATACTCTTTCTCAAAGGTACTCGTCCGAATTTTGCCATTTGCTGACTGCTATTTCCTTTTTGTTGTTTTAACGAATAAACTTTAACAGGCTTAAATCCTATTTGTTCGGCTAATTCAGTTGAGATAAAATCTACTGAAATCACTTCTCCTCCGTAGCGTACATTGTCATTTACAAAAGCGACTTTCGCACCTTTTTTACATAGGCGATACAATTCTGCGTAGATAAAGGTCAACTCAAGAAAATAACCATTAACCATTCGCAAAACGCCTTTGTTGTTAATGTCTCCGTTTTTACTTCGTTCATTTAGAGAATTGTTAATTTCTGCCAATGTTTTATTGTTTTCAACAATTTTCATTATTTTATTAAAGTCCTTCTCTTTGCCGAGCGCAATGTAATGTTCTTTGATATAATCAATTTTGGGCTTATTTTCAACCGTACAAGATAGCAATTCTTGGCGGAGTTTTTTGATTTTTTCATCAGTTATGCCTAAATACGCCAATTCCAAAGCGTAAGTTCTCGTATAATCATAGCGATTGCAATAAGGTGGCGAAGTAATAACGCCATTTAGTAATTCACTTTCAAGTTTTGGTAATTCATAAAGTGCGTTACCTTCAATGAAATTTAAGTCCGTTTTTCCGAATGTTGCATTTTTTTGAATGGTAGAAATATCACTATATACACTATTTAATTCGTCTAACAATGATTGTTTTAAGGTTGGCAAATTTCCTTTATCTAAACGAATTACCAACGGTGTTTTCCCATTTCGTTTGCGATATTCAGCCGATTCAAGCATTTTTTTACTGCGGTAATCCCAACGCAAAAACTGTCCGTCTTTGGCTGTGTAACTCACTTTTTCCAACGAGTTTAAAATGCAGAGCGTTACAAGGTTTCTCGTTATTTCTGAATATTTGTCATTGTCGTTCCATTCGGTAAAAAATGCGATTTCTTTTTCCGTGTTTTCGGGATAAGCACCGTCAGTAATCGTTATATATGGAGTTCGGTTATTGTAATTTTCGGGCATTGATAAATTTTCAATTTCTAAAATTAATCGTTTAATTTCCGCCAAATCATAATCTAAAACCGATTGTTTGGCTTTAATAGAAATTTCAGACATCGGTAAAATGTCAAAACCGATACTGTTTATTCCCTGCATTTTGCAAACCAAAGAAGTTGTACCCGAACCAACAAAAGGGTCTAAAACCGTATCGCCTTGTTTTATATCAAATTCTTTTAATAATTTTTTTACTAAGTCAGCCGAAAAACCCTCTTTGTATTTCAACCAACGGTGCAAAGAATCGTTTTTGCTCAGTTGATAACTGACATTTTGACGATTAAATTTGTCAGACACTTCCGTTATGTCAATAAGTTTTTTTTCCAATCTCATTCGGGCGGATTGTTCGCCGAAATTATCCGCTGAGAAATTTTGTACTTGCCACTTGTCGGCAACAGAAGGCATATCAAATAAACTTAATTGTTCCATTGCTTAGAGTTTTAGTAACCAATTACAATAATTTACAACCTGCTTGTCAATAGTTAAATTGGCAGCATTTGATAATGTTTTATTTTTGAGTTGAGCAAAAATTTCAGTTGCCATTTTCTTTTCGATAGCGGCAGCAATAAAAGAAGTTTCGAGTTTTAAATCGTGTTTGGCAAACGATTCTCTGATACGATGGAGTGCGGTATTTCCTGTTTTCCAATGTTCGTCTGCTCCTGCAGGGTCAATTCCGCCTTTGAGTTCGCCCAACATTAGAATCTTTTCAGGAGTGTTTACAATTTCACCATTGCTATATTCTTCAATATCGGAAGAAAAAAGACAAATATCAATATTGTTTTTTACAATGGGAATACTCAAATTAAATGATAAAACACGATTTTTGCCTTTGGGATTTTTCCACGATAATGCTTTTAATTGTTCCTCAATCGCAAAATCATTGCTCGGTTTTTCTTCCCAATTTTTAGTTTTATTGTCGAGCCATTGGTAGTTAGTTCCCGATATAGAAAGGTTTGACAAAAGCGTTCTGACAAATTTTTGTTGCGCAATTGCACCAACAATATTACGCATAGAACCACCCAACGAATCGCCTTTTATCAATAAATATCTATAAACAACCTCATCAACAAAATATTTGCCTGCAGGTTCAAGAAAATTTTCAATCAAGCCCAAAATCGCTTTTTTCTTATCTTCTTCGTTAAAATAATTTATGGCTTTGTCAGACAAACCTGCGGCAGTTAATAAGGCAGGTTGAATTTCCGATATATTCAACAAATCTTTGGCTGTTTTTGCTTTTGATGCTAAAACCTTAAATGATTTTGCATTTTCAATTATCGGTGTTGAACGGCGATTTTTTTCTAATGCAAAAGCAATAAAACCGGCTCGTGTTTGCTCACGAGAGGTTACTAAATCTTCGGGAGTTTTAATGATATTCATATTATTTTTTGATTTATTCAACTCTTTCATAAGGGTACACATTCTTAAAATTTCTATTTAAGTAAGATCCAACAGACGAGGCTGTTTTTAATCCTTCAAAAATAGTTTCATTTACACCTTTATATGCGTATAAAGAGTTATTCAAAAAACGAACTAAAACAGTTTCGTTTTGACTATCATATCCAACATTTGACACATTTGAAGAAATTACAGGATACATTTCAATTTCATTTCCAAGATATTTCATAAGACTATTATTTAATTGTTTGACTTCTCCAATTTTTAATTACCTCTTTATAAAGATTTGCGTCTGGCTTATCTTTTTGCCATTGTTCAGATACTTTCGGGTCTGCGCTTTTCGGTGCATTTGATATTTTAAAGAATTTCACTCTTGACGGAATTTTTACGGCTTCCCCTGAAATAATACCTTCGCCCGTTCGCAAACTTGGTAATAAATCTATCATTGTTTGCAATTCATCTTGAACGGCAGAAGTAATATGTCCTCTGTCTTTGGAATTGTTCATTCTTAAAGAGATTAAAGTTCCGCATTGGCTTAAAACGGTTTCGTCTAATTCTGACGGTCGCTGTGTAACTAATAATAAGCCAACACCATATTTACGACCTTCTTTTGCAATGGTTTGTACTGTTCGTGAAGATATAGAATTTTCTCCTGCCTTTAAATAATTATGGGCTTCTTCCAAAACCACCAATAACGGTTGTTGTTTTCCACCGACAGGCGTATTTTGTCCCCAAAATAAAGCATCATAAACTATTTTTAATAATGCCCCTGAAATAGAAGTCATTATTTCTGTCGGAACACCAGATAAATCAAGAATAGTTATAGGTTTGTCGTGTTCTAACCATTCGGCAAGAAGAGTATCAATGTCTTTGGTTACTTTTCCCGTTAAATCCGGTTTTAATTCTCCACAATCGAAAAGAAAATTATATTGGGTATTAAGCAATCGACTCCTTATGCTATCTGTGAACCGCAAAATTGCTTTTGCTTTGTTATTAATAAATGGTTCTGAATTATTTGTGGAAGCGGGAGGATATTCATTAGAGGTAAGTCTATCTGCATCGCCGTGTACAATTATTTCTGTTTTTATCAGTTCATTTGATTTCTTTCCATCAACCTCTTTTTTGATAAATGTTTGTCTTTCAAAATCATCCAAGTCAAACCATAATTGATTTAAACTAAATGGGATAGGACTATCTGCTGTAATACTCTCCTTTGAAATATCAATATACTTATTTTCGCTTTCATCTATTAATTCTGTGGTCGCAATTTTCCGATTAACAATTTCAGAACGAATATAATCGCGATTAGCTTCTGTTAGATTGCCGGAAAAAATTGACATCAATTCATTAAACGGCAATGCCCAAAATGGTATGTATAATTCGTTTTGATTTTTTGTAGTATCTGCATTGACTTTGTAAACTTTGCTATAATCTTTTAATGCTTCATTGTATTCCCCGTGTGGGTCAATAACTAAAATACGAGAACTTTTAAAATCATTTTTAGCAATGGCTTCTAATAAAACAGCAACCGTATTGGATTTTCCACTACCAGTAGAGCCTAAAATTGCACAATGCCGTGTAACTAATTTGTCAATGTCAATTTTTGCGGCTAAACTTTCCGAAACACTGATATTTCCAACGGTTATTGAACTTGCCTCATTCCATCCTCCATAAACAATATTCAAATCCTGAATAGTTACAATATGCACTTCGTCCCCTGTTGTCGGAGATTGTGTAATTCCTCTTTCAAATTTATTCCCTATTTGCTCGCCAACCAAAACCAAACTAATCCAACCTGCATTTACAATTTTATCATATTCAACCAATGTTGTATCTCTCATAGATTCGGGAATAGCATCTGCCCCAATATTTGTAACTAATCCATAAAGATTTGCATAACCAAGAGGTATTTTCAAAAAAGAACCAATTTGTCCAACACGATAAACAACGCCATCAATAATTGGCATTGCTGATTTTATATTATCAAACAATTTTACAGAAATAATATTTCCTGATACGCTCGCAATTTGCCCAATTAATGTGTCCTTGTGTTTTTTCATTATTTCAAATCTTCGTTACTGTTCATAATCATTGAAGTCAGGAATTTGACAAATTTTGCAAAGTCCGGTAAAACTAAACAGCCCTTACTATCTTGTTCGTCAAAATACAAATTTACTTCTTCGTCAGGTTCATTTTTCAATTTCCAATCGCCAAAAACACCACCTATCACGGCACTTCTCATGCCATACACAGATATTTTCTTGGTTTCTTTTGCAATTTTTGATAATGTTGAGGCGTTTTGAAGACTGTATTTCTTTTTATTATCATATTCATCATAATACAACACATAAACGTGAGCTGTGGTATTCGTTTTTAATGCCGAGAGAATTACCTCATTGATATGAGCATCTCCGAAAGAATATCCACAAACAAACAGAACAGTATCATCTTGTTTTAGAAAATTACTCAATCTGTCTGTTAAACTAATATAAGGAAATTTCTTTGCCTCACTGTATTTTAATATCGACGGATAAACTAAAATATCCTTATCCTCTATCTCTTTTGGCGATTTTCGCAATACTTTTTCTCTATTTTTATCAAAAGACCAACCTAAAGAACCGTGTATTTTCCATAATTTAGTACAATGTGGTGAAAATTTGGGATTTTCTACGGATAATGCGTCAAAAAATGGCTCAAATCCACCAACAAAACCATCGTAATATGGAATGTTTTTATGTTCTAATCCCATTTCCAGCAAGAAATCGTAATTAGTTGTGAAAATTTCGATTGGATTTTTCCTGTCTGCACGCCCGACCCATTCGGCAAAATCGGTATGAACCAAATTATCTAAAAAACCTTCTTCATCTTTATTGTTATGAACAGATACTTTTTCTTTTATTGCTTTCTTAATTTGTTTCTCAAGTTCTTCAAATTCAGATTTATTCAATTCATTTAATGTTCCTTCTCCAATAATCTCTTTTTTCTGAATTATATTCGAAAGAACATATTCAATGTTCCATTTTTCATTTCCCAATTCTATTTTAATTGCTTCTAAAGCTGTCTTATATTTGTTTGGTCGTTCATTCTCAACTTCAGATATTTTATTAACAATAAATTCCGTTAATTCTTTAATAGCAGGAACTTTAGATTTAGCAGAGCCTTCTTTTTTTAATGCTAACGAAGTTCCTGCACCAAATAGAAACCCAATTTTCTTTTTATCAGAAATAAGCACACTTTGCAATTGTCTGACATATTCTTGTGGATTGTAATATATTTCGTTCATATTTTAAATTCTGTTTTATTAATATTCTGTTTAACAGTACTCAAAACCTTATCAGATATTTCTTTATCTTTTTCTATAACTTCGGCAACTTGGTCGGCAAGCCAAAGTGTAAGTAATTCTTCGGAATCTATTTGTAAAATCTCTGCAATGATTGCTATTTGCTCTCTTTTTGCTCGGCGGTCGCCTCGTTCAATTTTACTGAACATAGGCGTATCAATTTCCAATGCGGAAGCCAATTGACTTTGCAGCAACTGCTTTTCTTCTCTTAATTGTTTTATCTTTTCAGCAAATAACATACTATTACTCTGTTAAATATAAAAATATTCTTTTGTCTTTTGTTTGACTTTTTTGTTTTTGAATTGTCAGAACTTGGACAAAAGTACAAAAAAAGAGTTGAGAATGGCTGTTCGGGAAATGGGAAAGTTTCCAAAGGAATAGTGAATGTAGCTTTGAACCGAAACATCTTCCCTAAATGCCAAACAATCATTTGCAATAGTTTAGACTATAGAATTTTTCAAGGAACATCAAGGATAGTTATGACATTTAATTAACGTCTTGAAGTTTTATCAGTTTATTCACAATGGCATAAATAGTCAATCCGGCAGGGCTGTAAATCTGCAATTTTCGTGTAATATTCTTTCGGTGAGTGATGACGGTGTGGGTGGAAAGGAAAAGTTTGTCGGCAATTTCCTTATTGCTCATACCTTTAGCAATGCAAGTAATGATTTCTTTCTCCCTTTTGCTTAAAATCTCTTGAGATACGGTTTTGTCAGTGCCGTTACTTGTTTTCAAAGCGTTAATTTTCGGTGTTTCGTTCTTATCGTTTTTAACAGGCGTATTCATTTCTTCTTCGAGTTGCCTGATTGCCGGAATAAAAATCAAATCTTCAACCTTGCAATGCAATGTTAAATCCTTTTCGCAGGAAAAAATATCGAAAAGTACGCTGTTTATTTGGTTTGGATTCAAATGTGAAGGATAATACTTAATGATTGTATTCTTCAAATCGGACATCTTTTCGGCAATTTGATTATGTTTTTCCTCAAAAACGGAAATGGAATATCCCTCAGTGTCCTTGCCGTTTAAAAGAGCATCCACATATTTAAAAACAGTGCGGTCTTCATATTCCATGTGGCTACGCACTTCATTTACATATTCATCATAGAATTTCAGAATGTGCACAACCAAATCGTTGCCGGAGTAATCAATAGATTCTATCAGTTTCCTGCGGATTGCAGGCAAACAAAAGTCAAGAAAATAACTGTGAGCCTGTTGCAGATAATGAACAAGCGACTCGACAGATATATTTTTACCTATTTTATCATTGTGCGGACTTTCTTTTTCCATGAAATTTGCAACGGCAAGGAAAGTATCCGTATCCACATTTTGTTTTTCGCACACTTCTTGAACCGTATTGTCGCCGAAACCGAGAGAGATGCCGAATCTGCTCATCACCAAAAGAAGATTGCAATTACGGCAAATGAGTTCACTCAATTTACTGTCGCCTGTGTATATGTTTTGTTTGTTCATGGGCATCGTATTTGCTTTTGCAAAAATAAGACAAAATTTTAAGGAAAGGTAGATTTCTTTATTATTAAGGATCCTATCGAACTCTATGAATCTTAAAAAATTTTGTAATACTACGACTTGTGCTATAAATTTAGTAATTTTGTAAAATTTTATAGACAATGAGAAGATTCGGAAAAATATTGATTCTGATGTTGGGCACATTGACGTTGTTGTGTGCTCAATATGCTTATTCACAAACGGTGAAAGGCAGGGTTATAGATAAAAGTATCAGCGATAAAGAAGAACCGCTGTCCGGCGCCAACGTATTTTGGGCGGGCACAGTAGACGGTGTAAGTACCGACGGAGACGGTTACTTTTCAATAAAATGGCGTGATGTGGGAAAATTGGTTGTCAGTTTCATCGGATATGGGAACGATACTCTTGAAGTGCCTCGAAATGCGAAAGAAGTGTTGATTGCTCTTTCTCCCGAAGGTCAACAGCTTGAAGAAATCGTTGTACAAGGCAGAAGGAGCAGCACAATCATTGCAACGCGCGGACCATTAATAGAACAGGTCATCAACGGGGAAGAACTTTGCAAGGCAGCATGTTGTAATCTCGGTGAAAGTTTCACCACCAACGCATCTGTTGACGTTTCTTATGCAGATGCAGTTACCGGTGCCAAACAAATACAATTGCTCGGTTTGACGGGTAAATATGTACAAATGATGACCGAAAATATGCCTAATTTTCGTGGAGTTTCTTCATTATACGGAATGAACTATGTGCCGGGTCCTTGGATGAGTGCTATATCCATATCCAAAGGAGTGGGATCCGTAATAAACGGTCATGAAGCAATTGCGGGACAGGTGAGTGTCGATTATAAAAAACCGCAACAGAGCGAAAAGATTTACCTCAACGGTTATGTGAACAGTGAAGAAATGTTGGAATTTAACGCAAATGCGGGAGTGTTGCTAAATGATAAATGGAGCACGGCAATTCTTTTACATCATGATCGCATGCAAAAAGACCACACATCTCATTCAAACAACTTTCTTGACATGCCCAAACAAAAGCAGTACAATGCTATGAACCGTTGGGAATATAAGTCGGATATGTTCAACGTTCAATTCGGAGGTAAAATTCTGAATGAAGAAAAGTTGAGCGGTATGAAAGGTTTTAAAAAGAGTATGAAAAACGATATAGGAGATGGAAATCTCTACGGTATCATTATGGATACTCGTCGCTATGAGGCTTTTGCTAAGATAGGCTATCTTATGCCGCAATATGAGGAATTAACAAGTATGGCTTTGCTGTTGAATTACACCGATCATGACATGAATTCACAATTCGGCGGACGTATCTACGATGTGCGTCAGCGTACAATGTTTGCCAACTATATTTTTCAGTCGTCGATAGGCGAGGGTGAGCATCATGTGTATTCCGCCGGTGCTTCGTTTAATTATGATCGTTATGACGAAGACTTCCGTGACTATTTCCCCGTATCGGAAACGGTTTCACCTTTGGTTAATATGCTTCGTGAAGAAAGAGAGGGCGGTGCATTTTTACAATACACGGGGCATTTCTGGGAACAACTAACCGTTATGGCAGGTTTACGCTATGACTATAATAATATTTACGGCGGATTTTTCACTCCACGTTTACACGTTTCATATACCCCCGATGAACTTACTATCTTTAAGGTAACTGTGGGAAGCGGTGCACGTACTGCAAATGTACTTTCGGATAATAGCTATATGCTTGCATCAGGTCATCCCGTGTATGTGAACGGACGTTTACTCGTTGAAAACCCGAAGGAAATAAACCGGCTCGACATGGAGAAATCATGGAACTTCGGATTGCTGCTAAGTCGTAAATTCTATGTGTTTGATCGTTTATTGACCCTTAATCTGGATTACTATCGCACGGAATTTCAGCAGCAGGTTGTTGCCGATAATGAAACAGATCCGTCTATAATAAATTTCTATAATCTCGACGGTTCGTCATATTCAAATTGTTATCAGGCGGAAGTGAAGTATGAATTAATACCGCGTTTGGATTTGCTAATGGCGATGCGCTACAATGATGTGCAACAAACAATGGGCGGTAAGTTGCGCCGTCAAGCTTTGCAAAGTCGTTACAAAGGTTTGATAAATTTATCTTATGCCACCAACATGCGTAAATGGCAATTTGATTTTACAACTCAGTTCAACGGTTCCGGAAGATTGCCTGCAATGACGGATGCAAATTCTCCCACACGTTTTTCTTCATATCAAATCGTGAATGCTCAGGTTAGCAAGTTCTTTAGAAAATGGAGCGTTTATGCCGGATGTGAAAATATAGGAGATTTCACACAACACCATCCCATACATGGATGGGAAACTCCTTGGAGTAGTGATTTCGACGCATCAAAAGTTTGGGGACCCGTTCATGGAAGAAAATTCTATATCGGATTAAGGTTCGGATTGGAAAGATTATAAAAATAACGTTTAACAAAACTCAACAATATTAGAAATATGAAAAATTTGAAATTATTATTGATGCTGGTAACAATTCTTATGGTATCGGCACCGACTTTTGCTCAAAAAGCATCAAACACAACTGTTGTATACAATGCTTTAATTGATTGTGCTCATTGTAAAGCAAAAATTGAAAAGAACATACCTTACGAAAAAGGTGTGAAAGATTTGAAAGTGGATATGGAAAAACAAACGGTTACCGTTACTTTCCGTTCCGATAAAAACACTTCTGCAAATCTTAGAGGAGCACTTGAAAAATTACAAGTACCTGTTTCTTCATATAAAGAAATTAAACCGGAAAAGAGCAATTCTGCTGCGAAGGAATGAGTCAAATCATTATCTACACCGACGGTGCAGCACGCGGTAATCCCGGTCCCGGCGGCTATGGAACTTTGCTCATTTACGGACAACATCGAAAAGAATTGTCAGGCGGATTTCGTATGACTACCAATAACCGTATGGAACTTCTTGCCGTAATTGCGGGCTTGGAGGCATTAAAGAGGGAAGGAGAGGAGGTTATAGTTTATTCCGACTCTAAGTATGTTGTGGATGCGGTGAATAAACGTTGGGTGTTTTCTTGGGAAAAAATCAACTTTAAGAAAAAGAAAAATCCGGATTTGTGGAAAAGGTTTCTACAAGTTTATCGCAAACATCATGTGGTGTTTAAATGGATTAAAGGACACAACGATAATCCGGGTAATGAATGTTGCGACAGATTGGCTGTGGCTGCAAGTAATCAATCTGTTTTGATGATAGATGAAGGCTATGAAGTGATGCCGGAAAATGATTAGAGAGTATTTAAAATTTAATTTTGTGAGTCATAAAGGACAAACACAATAATCAACATGAAAAAAATAATTGTAATTGGTGCCGGTGGTCAGATAGGTTCTGAATTAGTGCCTTTTTTAAGAAATATTTACGGATCCGCAAACGTTGTGGCAGCCGATTTGGATATAAAAAAATGTGCACGACTCGGAGAAGACGGACCTCTTGAAGAGTTGAATGCACTCGATAAAAACCGCTTTATCGAAGTGGTACGCAAATATAAGTCGGATACCATATTCAATATGGTAGCACTGCTTTCAGCTACCGGAGAAAAGAATCCGGAACTTGCATGGGACATCAATATCGGTGCTCTCACAAATTCGTTGAATATAGGCAGAGATAACGGTTGTGCCGTGTTCACACCGAGTTCTATCGGTGCTTTCGGAGTAGACACTCCTAAGGATCATACTCCGCAGGATACTTTGCAACGCGCAAATACAACAATTTACGGAGTGTGTAAGGTAACCGGAGAATTGTTAAGTGATTATTATTTTCATCGTTTCGGCATGGATACTCGCAGTGTACGTTTTCCCGGATTGATTTCCTACGTAACACTTCCCGGCGGAGGTACAACGGATTATGCCGTTGACATATATTATGAAGCCGTGCGCAAAGGTGCTTTTACTTGCAACATTAAAGCCGGTACCTACATGGATATGATGTATATGCCTGATGCTCTTAATGCTGTGGTTAAACTTATGGAAGCAGATCCGGCAAAACTTGTTCACCGTAATAGTTTCAATATTGCATCAATGAGTTTTGAACCGGAACAAATTGCTGCCGAAATACGCAAACATTTGCCCGATTTTAAAATGGCTTACGATGTGGATCCCGTGAAACAGGCAATCGCAGACAGTTGGCCCAATAGTATGGACGACTCCTGTGCACGCATGGAATGGGGATGGATACCGGCGTATAATCTCGAAACAATGACTACCGATATGCTCGCAAAAGTGAAAGAAAAATTAAATAATGACTAATAAAAAGAAAGAAGAAAAAAGGACGGGTTACTATGTAACGGGAACCATTGATATGGCAGCCCAAGGTTATGCCTTTGTAGTATCCGAAGAAAGTGAAGAAGATATATTTGTTCCTTTTGTAAATCTCAACCACGCTTTAAACGGTGATAAAGTTAAAGTGATGGTTTATGCCAAAACACGCAAACATCGTTTGGAAGGCAAAGTTGTGGAAATTCTTGAAAGAAAGAAAGCCACTTTTGTCGGAATAATAAAGATACATGCTAACTACGCATTTCTGCTACCAAGCGGAAAACAGATGCCATACGATGTTTTTTTGCCTTTAAGCATGTTACATGGAGCTAAGAACGGTGATAAAGTGATTGTAAAAATCAAGGATTGGGAACCTGAGCAAAACAATCCCACCGGTGAAGTTGTGAAAGTACTCGGTCAACCGGGTAACAATGACACCGAAATGAATGCTATCATGGCAGAGTTTGAATTGCCGGTAGAGTTTCCTATGAAAGTTACAAAAGCAGCCAAACGCATTGATGAGAATATATCCGAAACGGAAATAAAAAAGCGTAGAGATTTTAGAGATGTTGTAACGTTTACTATCGACCCCAAGGATGCAAAAGATTTCGATGATGCACTTTCGGTTAAGGTGATGAAAGACGGATTGTATGAAGTGGGAGTGCATATAGCTGACGTTACCCATTATGTTACCCCTGAAACGGTGCTTGACGATGAAGCATATTCACGTGCCACTTCCGTGTATTTGGTTGACCGCACGATACCGATGCTTCCGGAACGTCTTTCAAACGGTGTGTGTTCATTGCGACCGAATGAAGATAAGCTTTGTTTTTCTGCAGTGTTTAAGTTAAACGACAAGGCAGAAGTTGTTGAGCAGTGGTTCGGTCGCACTGTGATAAATTCTAACCGTCGTTTTGCCTACGAAGAAGCTCAGGAGATAATTGAAGGCGCCGAAGGAGATTGCAAAGAAGAAATACTGCTTCTGAATCGTTTGGCTAAAATTCTAAGAGCAAACAGAATTCGTCAAGGAGCATTGGAGTTTGATCGCTTTGAAGTGAAATTTAATCTTGATGAAAAAGGTAAACCGCTTGGCGTGTATTTCAAACAGTCGAAAGAGGCTAACAAGTTAATAGAAGAATTTATGCTTTTGGCAAATAAAAAAGTTGCCGAAAAAGTAGGTAAGATCAATAAAATCAAAGGGAAAGCAAAAACTTTTGTCTACCGTGTGCATGATAAGCCTTCGCAGGAGAAGTTGGAAGATTTCAACCGTTTTGTTACACGTTTCGGTTACGGTTTGAAACTCACGAGCCGAAAGTCTATCACCAACTCCATGAACAAGTTGATGAATGACCTTCAAAATAAGCCGGAACAAAACATGATTGAAGTTCTTGCTATTCGCACTATGGCAAAAGCCGTTTATTCAACCGTAAATATCGGACACTACGGTTTGGCTTTTGATTTTTATACTCACTTCACTTCTCCCATACGTCGCTACCCTGATATGATGGTTCATCGACTGCTGGCACATTATTTGGAAAACGGTCGCTCCGTTAATCAGGAAAAGTATGAAGAAATGTGTGAACATTCTTCCGCTATGGAGCAATTATCTGCAAATGCCGAAAGGGCTTCCATAAAATATAAACAGGTAGAATATATGACCGATAAGGTGGGTGAAAACTTTCAAGGCACAATTTCCGGAGTTACGCAGTGGGGATTATTCGTTGAATTGGATGATACAAAAGTAGAGGGACTTGTACCGCTTAATGAATTGGAAGACGACTATTATGAATTTGATGAAAAGAATTATCGTATTGTAGGTCGCCACTACAATAAGGTTTACCAACTTGGTGATGCCGTGAAAGTGAAAGTGGCAAAAGCAAATCTTGCAGCTCGCAATATTGATTTTGTACTTGCCGATGCTGTTCATAAAAAGCGTAATGACATGCCTGCGACTATGGAGAAACACAGACAACACAGAAGAGAAAAAAGGAATAGAAGAAGATAGATTGACATGACTACATTTCTTATTGCAATAGTACTGTTGGTGGGCGGTTATTTTGTTTACGGGAAGCTTATAGAAAGATATTTCGGCATCTCCGTAAAGAATGTAACTCCTGCTTGTCGCATGGCAGACGGAGTGGACTACCATCCTCTGAAGCCTTGGCGTATTTTTGTCATACAGTTTCTTAACATTGCCGGCTTGGGACCTATCTTCGGTGCAATTCTCGGAGCATTCTACGGACCGGTTGCTTACATTTGGATAGTGTTGGGATGTATATTTATGGGTGCAACTCATGATTATTTTTCCGGCATGTTGTCTTTGAGAAACGACGGTATGAGTTTACCTGACATCGTTGGTAAATATCTCGGTTCCGGTATGCGGAAGGTGATGGTGGTTTTTAGTGCATTTTTACTTATGGCGGTGGGAGTTTCGTTTATGAACGGACCTTCCGATTTGTTAGCAACACTCACAGGTTGGAACATGCACATTTGGTTGTCGATAGTTTTCGTGTACTATATTATTGCTACTCTTTTGCCGATAGATAAGATTATAGGTAAGATATATCCGTTTATGGGTGGTGTTTTGCTTTTTATGGCGGCAGGTATTTTTTTCGCTATGCTATACAAAGCCTTTGCGGGAGATATTTCAATGGTGGAGCTTAACTCCGAAACTTTCAGAAATATGCACTCTGCTTCGGCTACCAATTACATATTTCCTACGTTGTTTTATAGTTATTTCGTGTGGTGCTATTTCCGGTTTTCATGCCACGCAGTCGCCTATGATGGCACGTTGCATGACAAATGAAAAATATGCCCGTCCTTGTTTCTACGGAGCTATGATAGCAGAAGGAATTGTTGCAATGATTTGGGCGGCTGCGGCTATGGCATATTTCGGAGGACCGGAAGGTTTGAATTCTTCGGGTATGACGCCGGCTGTTATTGTAGACAAGATTTGTAATTCATGGTTGGGACAATTGGGTGGAATTATTGCAATTTTGGGAGTTGTTATTTGTCCCATTACATCAGGTGATACTGCTTTTCGCAGTTTGCGACTGACGCTTGCCGATGCTCTGAAATTCAATCAGAAAAGTATACGCAATCGCTTATTTGTGGCAATACCTATTTTTATAGTTGCATTTTTCCTAAATAGTTTCGATTTTTCGACTTTGTGGAAATATGTGGGGATTTCCAATCAAACACTTGCAAGCATAACATTGTGGGCAGGTGCAGCCTACTTGGTGAAAATGAAGAAATGTCATTGGATACTTTCGCTTCCTGCGATGTTTTTGACATCGGTTTGCGTGGCATATTTCATTGTGTCGCCACATTCTTCGGGAGGTTTGAACCTGCCGTATTCGTTGGCATGGCAAACGGCTGTGGGTGTAGCGATTGCAGTTATGATTTTATTTATTGTGAAAACGAGAAAGCGGTGATAAGTAAGAAAAAACAGATAATAATTTCTGCCTGTTTGGGCATTGTATTACTTATTGTGATTTTTTTACCAAAGTCGTTCGGAGATGCTGAAGATTTGGATGAAGTTGATGTAACGGAACCGGAAGAAGTTGAAGAGATTGTCTATAAATATGGTATTCCTCTCAGAGATTACACGGTGGATTACGGAGTTGTGAAAAACGGTCAAAGCCTTTCGGCAATTCTCGACAAACACGGTTTCGCTATGGGGCAGATTTACGAAATCAGTCAAAAATCCAAAGAAATTTTTGATGTACGCAAAATCAGAGTAGGCAACGGTTACGCATTTTTTACGCAGGATTCTATTACGGAGTATTTTGTGTATGAAATAGACCCTAAAAGTTATGTGGTTTATAAACTGAAAGACGGCTACGAAGTTACCAAAGGTGAATACCCCGTAGAATGGAAACCTAAGACGGCAAAGGGTACTATACGTTCTTCGCTTTGGAATGCAATGAGCGAATGTGATGCCTCTCCGGTTTTGTCAATAGAATTGTCGCGTATATTCGGTTGGACAATAGACTTTTTCGGCATAAAAGTTAATGATGAATTTCGTGTTTTGTATGAACAAGAGACTATTGACGGACAAGAACTTCCGAATTTGAAAATAACCGGAGCAAAGTTTTTGCACGGTAAAGATGTTTATTATGCCATACCGTTTGAACAGGATGGTGAAATACTCTACTACAATGAAAACGGGAATAGTTTGGAAGGTGCATTTTTGAAAGCACCGATGGATTACTACCGTATCACTTCACGTTTCACAAATAGTCGTTATCATCCGATTTTAAAGAAAAGCCGTGCACACCATGGTGTTGATTACGCTGCTCCGGTCGGTACTCCGATTTATTCAATTGGCGACGGCACGGTGATTGATCGTGGTTACCAAAAAGGCGGGGGCGGTAATTATGTGAAAATAAAGCATAATTCAACTTATTCATCAACATATATGCACTTACAAAAGTTTGCCAAAGACATTAAAAAAGGTGTTAAGGTTAAGCAAAAACAAGTGATTGGTTATGTCGGAAGCACAGGACTTTCCACAGGTCCTCATTTGGATTTCAGAGTCTATGAAAACGGTCGTCCCGTTGATCCCTTAAAAATTAAATCACAACCGAAAAAACCTGTCAGCAAAGCAAATATGCAACGTTTTATTGCCGTTAGAGATTCCATCATCGGTAGCTTGGAAGCGTTGTAAATTATTGCTGTCGGGCATTAATCATAACCATTAATTTAGGTAAAAGAAAAAATCTTTAACATTATTTTGGATGTTTAAAAAGTGTTTAATAAATTTGCTGCGTTAATCGAAGAACAAAACTACAATCAATGCTTTTTTATTCTTTAAAAATATCCGAAAAAAACGTCGTCAAAAATTTGGCGGTGTCGGATAATTTTTTACACACACACACACACACACACACACACACACACCTCATCAGACTATATACCAGACGATTACGCAAAGCGTAATAAAGCAGATCTTTTTAAATATACATGTGAAGCTATCTTTTCTCGGAAGGATAGCTTTTCTTGTTTTCGAGTTTTAATTAACATTTTTCTTAATCTAAAAATTTTAAATTATGCCTATCAATTATGTTTTATCTCAAAAGGGTAATCCTCTGAAACCGGAGGAACCTAAAAAGTGGTATGCCACAGCAAAGAGCACCGGCGAATTAACGCTTAAAAAGCTTAGTCAGGAAATAGCCGAAGGCAGCACGACGGTTAGCGACACGGATGTGCTTGCCGTGTTGAATGATTTGACGAAAATTTTGCGTCGCCATTTGTCCAACGGAGAAATTGTTCGTTTCGGCGATTTCGGTTCGTTTCAGATTGGAATCACCGGTGCCGG
>JAISHE010000002.1 GCA_031262745.1 Culturomica sp.
CGGAAGATTGTAAAACACACATATTCAACATAATGTAGCGAGGATGGCGGATGTTAATGTTATTCCGAGTTAGTGCGATTAGGTGAGTTTGAGGGCAAAACAAGACTCTATCGCACGACTAGGAATCCTTCCCTTATAGAATAATCGGCGAATTTCTCGTCAATGCGGGGCAAACAAATGACTTTTGTATATTTCCCACCCGCACTTCGCTATAAATGAATTAGTTATAATCTTCCGACCACGAGTGCAAGCATAGCCGTAGCCAATTTTCGGAAAAAATAATATATTTTTGCAACCGCAACAGTCCTAATGTTTAAAATATTCCTATCTTTGTGGGGCATCTGCAAGAGTGCAGGCATATTTAAACATGAAAGTGTTTGATTTATTCTCTCGGTAGAATCTGGTAAATTCAAAGTAGACGAGGATAAGTTAATGCTCTCACGCTATTCGCATAGCGTTGGGGCTGTTGCTTATTTCAGTCTACGGGCTTACCAGAGCCTTACCGTTGGGATGAGTCTTCAGTCCTGACGCTTTCTTTTTGAATTAACCGCCGTATCGGGGCTGACGGCAAGCAAAATCAAACAAAAAATGAAAATTTATCGAGACCCAGATTTTTTTGACCTCTCTTTACGAGAAATGTCTGAACCATTTCGCAATTTAACAGCAAAACAACAGGCAACTTTGGTCTATTTTGCGGGGATTCTCTCAAAATGCACAAATCAAGAAATGGAGTATATCGGGAATGAGATGTTCGACTATGATGAAGATGTTCATTTGATGCTTTTACTAATAAGTACGCAAGCGACAACAGAGCAAAAAAAGTCTTATCTCGCAAGTATTCCTGCAAAATATAAGAATGACTTGATACGCCTGTTTCTTATATCTTTATGTGCAGTAGGTTTGCCCAAGCGAACAACTATCACACAAAAAGAGTTCGAGTTAATTTCGGCCGTATTAAGTAATGCCAACATAACCGCTTTTGATATTTCAAAGTATGCACTTAGTATGGGTATCTCGGTTGTATTATAATTATAGTCATGAATACAGTAAAAGACGCATTGCAACATTGCTCCAATGAGGAGCTTGTGAGAGTATGGATGAATGCAGCTCGTGATACAGTGGACGCAAAGTATCGACAGCTCCGAAGAGAGGGAGGATGGTTTGCGGAAAAGTCAGCGAGAATGTTAAACGTAGACTTTTCATCTAAACTTAGGAACCATGCCCGTGAAATGCTATCGGATTTATATGCGGGTAGAATCTCTCGTGACGAGGTATATGCGAAAATCGAAAACCTCGCTACCACCCAATTCTTCCTTTAATAATTAAATAATCATCTATGAAACGCATCCTAATAATCACCGCCATAGTAATAGCCTGCTTCGGTGAGCTATACGTTTTCCTTACATGGAACAACAACGGCAATCCTCAATTTATGCACCATCGCTATAATAAAGTGATTACGTAACCTCTCGCTAAATTGAGTATTGTTGATGCTCAATACAAAATGGGGTTATTATAGTTCTATGGAAATGGAGAATACGAGCCAACAACGAGTGAAATGGAAAGTGCTATCCATTGGTGGGAAAAAGCATCTGCAAAAGGGAACGAGAAAGTAACGGCAGAACTTGTTAAAAAATAAGTATAATTCCTTTGTTTGGAAATATAAAAGTAATACTTTTGTAGGTTCTTAACGGATAGGGATTGTATGAAGTTTTCTAATGTTGTACCGATACCCGTGTTGAAGCGGATGCCGTCTTATCTTGCTTTTGTGAAAACATTGCAAAAACAAGGTGAGAGATATGTATCGTCAACTCGAATTGCTGAGTATATGGATATTGATCCTACTCAGGTTACCAAAGATCTGGCTTATACAACAATAACCGGTAAGACGAGAGTAGGTTATGAAATAGACAGTTTCATAAACATTTTGGAAGACTTTCTTGGTTTTAATCAAATTGACAGTGCATATCTTATAGGTGCCGGTTCGTTGGGCAGAGCATTGCTGCAGGATGAAGGTATTTCTGCTTACGGATTATTTATTGAGGCTGCATTTGATATTGACGAAACAAAAATAGGAACTAAAGTGAACGGTATAACAATCCATAATGTTAATCGTTTTAGAGAGTTGGCAGAGGCGAGTAATATAAGGATAGGCATTATTACGGTACCTGCAGAGGATGTTCAAAATGTGGCAAATTTTATGGTTGATTGCGGGATTAAGGCTATTTGGAATTTTACTCCGGCAAGAATAAAGGTACCCGGAAATATTGTTGTGCAGAACACAGCGATTTATACTAATCTGGCAATACTTTTCAATAAATTATATCACATGAATAATAATTGAAGTAATAATACAAAATCATATTGATAATGATAAATATAAAATTTCCTGACGGAAATATAAAAGAATATGAATCCGGAGTAACCGGACTTGAAATTGCAAAATCAATCGGTCATAAATTGGCAAAAGAGGCTCTGGCAGTGGCTGTTAACGGTGAAACTTGGGATTTGATGCGTCCTATAAATCAAGATTCGGAAATTAAATTCTACACTTGGGATGATGAGGAAGGACGTCATGCTTTTTGGCATTCATCTTCTCACCTTATGGCTGAAGCGTTGCAGCAATTGTATCCCGGCATAAAGTTTGGTATAGGACCTGCTATTGAAAACGGTTTTTACTATGATGTTGATCCGGGAGAAGGTGTAACTTTAACCGACAAGGATCTTGAAAAGATTGAGCAGAAGATGAAGGAATTGGCAAAAGAGGAACAAAAATTTTGCCGCATTGATGTTTCAAAAAAAGATGCTCTTGACCATTTTTCTTCACTAGATGAGGATTATAAAGTGGAATTGATAAATGATCTTGCCGATGGAACTATAACCTACTATAGACAAGGTACGTTTACGGATCTTTGTAAAGGTCCGCATTTGCCGGATACCTCCTATGTAAAGGCTGTGAAACTTACGAGTTTGGCAGGTGCGTATTGGAGAGGCGATGAGCATAATAAGATGTTGACACGTATTTACGGTATAACTTTCCCTAAACAAAAGCAACTTGACGATTGGATGGTGCTTATGGAAGAAGCTAAATTGCGTGACCATCGTAAGTTGGGACGTGAAATGGAGCTTTTCACGTTTTCTCAGGCGGTGGGACAAGGGTTACCTTTGTGGCTTCCTAAAGGTGCCATGTTGCGTGATCGTTTGGAGGCATTTTTGCGCAAAATGCAGAAGAAGTATGGTTATCAACAGGTTATAACTCCACATATAGGTAATGTAAATCTGTATAAAACTTCCGGTCATTACGAAAAATACGGTAAGGATAGTTTTCAGGTAATTAAGACACCACAGGAGGGTGAGGAATTTATGTTGAAACCAATGAACTGTCCTCATCATTGCGAATTATATAAATTTAAACCGCGTTCCTATAAGGATTTACCGGTGCGTTTTGCCGAATTCGGTACGGTTTATCGTTATGAGCAGAGTGGAGAATTGCACGGTTTGACACGTGTTAGGGGTTTCACGCAGGATGATGCGCATCTATTTTGTACTCCCGATCAGTTGAAAGAAGAATTTATGAAAGTGATTGACATTATTTTCGTTATTTTCAAGGCTTTGGATTTCACTGAGTATACTGCTCAAATTTCTCTTCGTGATCCTAAGGATAAAACAAAATATATCGGTTCCGACGAAAATTGGGAAAAAGCCGAAAGAGCTATAATAGAAGCAGCTGAGGAAAAGGGGTTGAAAACAGTTGTAGAATTGGGTGAAGCAGCTTTCTATGGTCCTAAGTTGGATTTCATGGTTAAGGATGCAATCGGTCGTAAATGGCAATTGGGTACGATTCAGGTTGATTATAACCTTCCTGAGCGTTTTGATCTTGAATATACCGGTTCCGACAATCAAAAACATCGTCCGGTGATGATTCATCGTGCTCCTTTCGGTAGCATGGAGCGTTTTGTAGCTGTGTTAATCGAACATACGGGTGGAAAATTTCCTCTCTGGTTGGCTCCGGATCAGGTTGTTATCATGACTATTAGTGAAAAATCGAACGAATATGCCCAAAATCTTTCAAATTTGCTAAATAATTCCGATATTCGCACCGTTTTAGACGATAGAAACGAAAAGATAGGTAAGAAGATTAGAGATAACGAATTGAAAAAGATTCCGTATTTGCTTATCGTAGGGGAAAATGAGGCGAGAGATAATAAAGTTTCTGTGCGTCGTCAAGGACAAGGAGATATGGGTAATATGTCGGTAGAAGAATTTATAGAGTTTATAAACAATGAAGTGGCAAAACAAATTGAAACCATTTCAAATTATTAATTAACAAAGGAGATAAACATCGCAAACAGGATGGAAATCAGGGGTCCGCGGCAACAAAAAATTAAAGAGCCGCAGCACAGAATCAACGAACATATCCGTGCAAATACGGTTAGAGTAGTGGGTGATAACATGGAATCAGGCGTTTACAGCTTGAGAGAAGCGTTGGCTATGGCAGAAGAAGCCGGCTTAGACTTAGTGGAAATATCGCCAAATGCGGAACCACCGGTGGTGAAGTTGATAGATTATAGCAAATTTCTGTATCAACAAAAAAAGAAACAGAAAGAGTTGAAAGCCAAAAGCGTTAAAGTTGTAGTGAAGGAAATACGTTTCGGACCTCAAACAGATGAGCATGATTTTAATTTTAAACTTAAACATGCTAAAGGATTTTTGGAAGATGGTGCAAAAGTTAGGGCTTATGTGTTTTTCAAAGGTCGTTCGATACTTTTTAAAGAGCAGGGGACTGAAATCTTGGATAGATTTATCAATGAACTTGAAGATTACGGTAAACTTGAGAGTGTACCGAAATTGGAGGGAAAGAAGATGTTTGTCATGATTGCTCCTAAAAAATAGAAACCGGTAGAAGCGATAATGAATCGCATATTATATTAATCTGAACACAATTAAATTAAAAGAAAATGCCAAAAATGAAGTCAGTAAGCAGTGCAAAGAAAAGATTTGTTTTAACTGCTTCCGGAAAGATTAAAAGAAAGCATGCTTTTAAAAGTCATATTTTGACCAAGAAAGCAACAAAAAGAAAGAGAAATCTTACACATTTCACAACGGTAGATGTTGCCGATGCTGCAAATGTAAAAAGGATGTTATTAGCCTAAGGTTTTACCTTTAAAGTAAATTGAGTTATTAACCGGAATGTTAAGCCTAAAGTTTTCATTAAATTGAAACGCTAACATTCAAAAAAATTAAAATTATGCCAAGAGCTAAAAATGCAGTTGCTTCAAGAGCACGTAGAAAAAAACTTTTAAAACAGACCAAAGGTAACTTTGGTGCAAGAAAGAATGTTTGGACGGTAGCAAAAAACACCTATGAAAAAGGTTTGTTATATGCTTTCCGCGACAGACGCAAGAAAAAATCGGAATTTCGTTCGTTGTGGATTCAGAGAATTAATGCCGCAGTTCGTCAGGAAGGTTTGTCGTATTCAAACTTTATGGGTTTGATTCATAAAGCGGAAATCGACATCAATCGTAAAGTGTTGGCTGATTTAGCCATGAACCATACTGAAGCTTTCAAAGCTATAGTTGCGAAAGTGAAAGAATTAGCATAAGTATATTATACAGTTTATTACCGGTTGTTAAAAGGGGTTATTTTTCAATAGCTCCTTTTTTGTTGTTTTAATGGAAAGTATTACCTTTGTCCAACCTAATATTTACGTTTATGAAAGTTAAGAAATTATTGTTATTTATTTTATTCGTTTTTTCGATAATCGGTGTTTATGCTCAATCAATGACTGATGAGCAGGTAATGGAATTTGCCAAACAATCTTATAGCGAAGGTTTGAGTCAACAACAAATAGCAAATAAGCTTTTAGAGAAAGGTGCTACCGTTGAACAACTTAAACGTATGAAAGACAGTTATGGTAAAGGTCAAATTATTGATGGTACTAATAAGATAGATAATAATTCAAACCGTATTAGAACTTTTAAATCGTATGAAAATAATAGAACTTCACGAGACGAGTATATTTCTAAAAGAGATACTAATGTAAATGATATTGTTCAACCGGAAGAAAAAAAAGAAATAAATAAAGTTTTTGGTAGGGATGTATTTAATAATAAGTTATTGACGTTTGAGCCACAATTGAATATTGCAACTCCTGAGAACTATATGCTTGGTCCCGGTGATGAGGTTATTATTGACATTTGGGGCGCGTCTGAAAAAACGTTTCGTCAGGTAATATCTCCGGATGGCACTATACAAATTGAAAGTGTAGGTCCCGTTTATTTAACCGGTTTGACGATGAAGGAAGCCAACGTACGTATCAAGAATGTTTTCAGTGAAAAAGGATATGCCGGTATACAGTCCGGTAATGTTTTTGTTAAACTCAGTTTAGGTTCAATCAGAAGTATACAGGTTAATGTTTTGGGAGAAGTTTTAACACCCGGTACATATACCGTGCCTTCGTTGGCTTCTCTTTTCCACGCTATTTACAATGCCGGAGGTGTTAGTAAAATCGGTTCCATGCGTAACGTGAAACTTTTTCGTGACGGGAAATTAGTGGTTGAAACGGATATTTATGACTATATTTTTAACGGTACAACAGATAAAAACGTAATTCTTCAAGACGGAGATGTTATCATGGTTAGTGCTTATCAGAACTTGGTAAGCATTAGTGGTAAGATTAAACGTCCTATGATTTATGAAATGAAGAAGGATGAATCTGTTGGCAAACTATTGGAGTATTCGGGCGGATTTATGGGAGATGCTTATAAGAACAACATCCGCATAATTCGTAAAAGTGGGAAGGATCATCAGGTTTTCATGATTCCAAGCGATAATTTCAATAAATTTGTTTTGACTGATGGAGATGAAGTTAGTGTTGACAGCGTTATTGATCGATTTGAAAACAAGGTGGAAGTGAAAGGTGCTGTTTTCCGTGAAGGAATTTTTGCTATAAATAAAACTACTAACACTATTAAGAAACTGATAGAAGAGGCAGAAGGTTTGAAAGGTGATGCGTTTTTAAATCGTGCGATAATTTATCGTGAGAGACCTGATTATACTATTGAAGCTATTCCGGTGGATCTTACCGGTATAATGAATGGTAACGTTGATGATTTGGAATTGAAAAAAAATGATGTGCTTTATATTCCTTCAAAATTTGATTTGAGAGAAGAATATACAATTACAATTAAAGGGGCTGTACGTTATCCGGGCACTTATCCTTTTATTAATGACATGACACTGGAGGATTTGACATTACAATCCGGAGGTTTACTTGAATCAGCATCAAGTGTTCATGTTGATGTTGCAAGAAGGGTAAAAAAGAAAAGAAGCACGGATTTCTCCGAAGTACGCGCCGAAATATTTGTTGTTGATTTGAAGGAAGGATTAATGGTTGGTGGCAATAAAGAATTTACTTTAGAACCTTTTGATGAAGTGTATGTACGTTTTTCTCCGTCTTACCAGTCACAGCAAAATGTGTACATACAGGGTGAAGTTAAATTTGCAGGAGAGTATACTCTTTCTTTAAAAAGTCAAAGATTGTCGGATGTTGTAAAAAGTGCCGGTGGTTTAACTCCGGAAGCATATCCAAGAGGTGCAAGACTGTATAGAAAAACTACTGCAGATGAAAGACTTTTAATTCAACAGACATTAAAAAATATTATGATGAATACTACGTCTAAAGATTCTTTAAGTACTGAACTTACATCAGTATATTCCGAGTATTCAATAGGTATAGAGTTGGATAAAGCTATAGCTAATCCTGGTTCTGATTGTGATGTGATCTTAAAGGAATTTGACAGATTGGTGATACCTGAATATTCGGGTATAGTAAAAATCAGTGGTGCGGTTATGTATCCAAATTCAGTTGTTTATGAAAAAAGTAAAAAAATGTCTTACTATATAGATCAAGCAGGTGGTTTTGTTCAGAGAGCAAGAAAATGTAATATGTTTGTAATTTATATGAACGGAACGATTGCACGTGGTAGAAAGGCAAAAATTGAACCGGGTTGTGAAATCATTGTACCGATGAAACAGGAACGTCGTGCAACATCTTTACCGGAAATTTTAGGAATAACGTCTTCCACTGCTTCGATAGCAGCTATGATTGCAACAATTCTAAGCGTTACAAAATAATTTCTAATACAAAATGGAGCAAAATGTAGACAACAACAATCAAGAACAGGAAATTGATTTGTTGGAACTTTTAAGAAAAGCATGGGACGGTCGCAAGACGATAGTTAAATTTACGGTCGGTTTTATGATTGCGGGCTTGCTTATTGCAATATTCTCCGTAAAAGAATATGATACAGGTTGCGTGATGGTGCCGCAATCAACCCCTAAAGGCGGTGGTAATCTGAGTAGTTTGGCTTCATTAGCCGGAATAAATCTTAACTCAATGTCTGATGGAACACAACTTTCTCCTGATGTGTATCCTAATATTTTAAATAATGCCAATTTTCGTAAGGAATTGATGTATAGTAAAATAAATGTAGAAGGTTTTGAACAGCCAGTTACGATATATGATTATTTTATGGATGAGGATGGTAGATATCAAAAATTTAATCTTTTTGGTACTATAAAAAACTACACAATCGGTTTACCGGGCATGATTATAGATTTAATTAAAGGTGAGCCTGATGAAAAGGAAGTAAATTTTTCATCGGAAAATAATATTATAAGTTTGACTTTCAAGGAAATGCAATGTTCAAATGTGTTGAAGGAGAGAATAACACTTACATTGGATACTAAGAAAGGATATCTTGAATTGAATGTAAGTATGCCCGAAGCTTTGATTGCTGCACAAACGGCGATTTATGTGCAAACGCTTTTGCAAAAATATATAACCGAGTTTAAGGTTGATAAGGTACAAAATAATATGGATTTCATTCAAGAGCGTTATAATGAAGTGAAAAAAGAATTTGAACAGGTGCAGGCAGAGAGAGCCGTATTTACGGATGAAAACCGTAACCTCACTTCGGCACGTGCTCAAACGGAGCGTGATAGGCTTGACGCACAATATAACCTTACTTTCGGTATTTATCGTGAACTTGCGACCCAACTTGAACAAGCTAAAATTAGTGTTAAGGAAAACACGGCAAGTCTAACTGTGATTGATCCGGTGGTTGTGCCGATTAAGGCGTCGAAACCTAATCGTATGCTTATACTCATCGGTTTCACTTTTTTAGGTTTTTGTGCAGGTGTGGCTACAGTTGTTTTTGTACGTTCGATGTTGCAGGATTTTAAAAATAAGATGTCAAAAGAAGCTAAGGTATAGGAGAAAGACTATTAAATACTAACAAAAAACGTCATTGTCGTTATCTGAAACGCAATGACGTTTTTTTTATATATGGCAACTCTATTCATCAAGTTTTTTAATGTTTGCAAGACCGTTGACTTTAATACGATTAGAAATTTTTGCAATTTCTTTCAAATTAATGTTTCCTCTGATACCGATCATTGTGAAATCACCGCCTTCATTGATAATCATTATAAATTCAGTTATATCCTTACCTTTCTTATTAGTGAACATGCGCAAAGTTTGTTGCTCCTCGCTCACTTCCATTAAATTGTAATAATTTTTATCATTAAGCATTTTGACGGCATCATTATAGAGTACGTCTCCATTTGATTCCGTTGAAAGTATCTTTAATCCCGTTAATTTACGTATAATATTAGCTTCGGGGTCGTCTTCGTAAGACAAACTTGCCGCCAATTCAAACATTTTGGGACCAATTGTCATCGTTTTAAAATCATTGGTTTCTTTGTGTTTTTTTTGAAAATTGCTTACAATACCTGCATACGCATAATGAGATTGTTCATGATTTTCTTCGTGTTTTTCTTGAGTTTCATCTGAAGTACTTTGTGCATTTAGTGCCACCGTACAAAGCATGACGCTTATTATTAAAAATAATTTTTTCATAATTTTATTCTATTATTGTTGTTGTTAAACTTTCCATTTTTTTCATATTTTCAATCAGCATGTCTTCTCCAACATTTATATTTTGAGAAATAAGAAGCAACACATCTTTAGTTTCTTTGTATGCTTCTTCCGGAGAGGTGATAATTTCATCTTTCAATGCAACTTGTTTTTGGGCTGCGTTTGGCTGCATCACATACCACAAACCTGTTACCAATATAATTGAAGCTGCGATATTTAGGATTCGGCGCATTCTAAAATGATGTTTCGTTTTTATCTTTTCTATAATGTTGGCGTTAAAATCAGAACCGAGCGAACAGTTGCGTTCTTCTATTTGATAATCAAACCAAGTTTTATATTTTATCAAGTCAGCTGGCAAATTGTCTTGCGTGAAAAATTGTCTCAATTCTTCTTCTTCCTGTACGGAAGTGTTGCAAAGCCAATAGTTATCCAGCAAGTTTTTAATTCTATCGCTATTCATAATTTCTTAGTTTATTCTATTGAAATATTCTTTTATCTTTTGCCTAGCACGAAAGAGAGTTATTTTAACTTGTCCTTCGTTAATATTTAAAACAGATTCAATTTCTTTATATGACATGTGTTCTATATCCCTTAATTCTACTACTTCTCTTTCTTTTGAAGGTAATTTTTCGAGAAACATACTCAGCAATCTCATATTTTCTTCTCTTTCAACTTCTTTGTACGGTGAATTGTTTTCGGTTTCATAAAAATCATGCCCTTCTATGCTAATGTTTTGGTTATCTTTAAGTTTTAGATGACTTAACGCAAAATTGCGACTCATCATGCAACAATAAGCTTCTTTATTTGTTATTGTGTTCCATTCATTGCGCATTTGCCACATTTTCAACATCACGTCCTGAACAACATCGGCAGCATCATCACCGTTGCGTATGATGCGAAAAGCAATACGAAAGAGTTTGTCTTTCAAAGGTAATATGTTATTTTCAAATTCTTTAAGTTGCACTTCCTATTGCTTTTCACCTATTAAGATGATTTAAAGTACGGAAAGTTACAAAAATAAATGAATTTTTTTTCATCTTTGTTGTAACAAATCAAGACTTGTGTCGTCATAGATTTGTAATGATTAAAAAATAGCTAAGATGATTACACTAAAGAATATCAATAAGACATATAATAACGGTAGTCCGCTCCACGTATTGAAAGGTATTGATTTGATTATTGAGAAAGGAGAATTTGTTTCCATAATGGGAGCATCCGGTTCCGGTAAATCGACCTTATTAAACATACTTGGTATTTTAGACAACTATGATGATGGGGAATACTATTTAAACAAAGTATTGATTAAAAATCTCACGGAAACTCAATCGGCTGTTTATCGCAATAAGATGATAGGTTTTGTATTTCAATCATTTAACCTTATCTCTTTCAAAAATGCACTTGAGAATGTTGCCTTACCTCTGTATTATCAGAATATATCTCGCAAGAAGCGCAATTTAATTGCAATGGAATATCTCGACAAACTCGGCTTGAAAGATTGGGCACAACATATGCCGAATGAAATGTCGGGAGGTCAAAAGCAGAGAGTCGCTATTGCAAGAGCTTTGGTGGCTAAACCTCAGGTGATACTTGCTGATGAACCTACAGGTGCACTTGACAGCAAAACTTCCGTTGAAGTAATGGAAATTCTGAAAGAAGTTAATGCAGACGGCATGACAATGATTATTGTTACGCATGATCCGGAAGTTTCCCGCAAAACTCGCAAAATAATACACATCAAAGATGGTGTTATCGGAAACATTACTAACAACGATTAAAATCACCACAGATGTTTGACATTTGGCAAGAAATATTCAGCACTATCAAAAAAAACAAGTTGCGCACTTTCCTAACGGGATTCGCAATGGCTTGGGGTATATTCATTTTGATAATTTTACTCGGTTCCGGTAATGGTCTGAAAAACGGTTCTATTCAAAGTTACGGTAGCAGTCAAAAAAACATAATGTATCTTTGGCCCGGCAGAACAAGCATTCCTTATAAGGGTTTTCAAAAGGGCAGACGCATTAAGTTTGAAGATGACGAAGAAAGTTATTTGAAACGTAGATTCGGAGAAATTGATGTATTTGCTTCCGTAATAGAGAAGTATAGTATGGTAATATCCTATGGTCAAGAATATTCTACCGTTACGGTTTCCGGTACTCAACCTTCTTACGCTTTTATTAATAATCTGGAAGTTAAGGCGAACAATGGTCGTTTTTTAAATGAAATGGATTTATTGGAAAAACGGAAGGTGATAGTTATTCACAGAAAATTATCAGATCTACTATTTAAAGCAAATAATCCTATTGGGGAGTATGTAGTAGTTAATAAAATAGCATATAAGGTGGTGGGAGTTTATGACGATGATAATACAAATGATACTCCTCCTGTTTATATTCCTTACACAACGGCTAAGGTTATTTTTGACCCAACAGCCGGAAGTAGTGAATTGGTTTTCACGTTGGATGGCATAACGACGGAACAGCAAGGTGAAGATTTTGAGTCATCCGTAAGGAATGCCGAGGCAGAAAAGCATACATTTGATCCGACAGATAGGCGAGGTGTTTATGTTTGGAATATGTTGGCAGATTATTTGCAAACACTTAATGTTTTTGGTGCTATTAATTCTTTTATATGGGTGATAGGTATAGGCACTTTGATTGCAGGCATTGTGGGAGTTAGTAATATTATGCTGATAACAGTTAAAGAACGTACGAAGGAATTCGGCATTCGTAAGGCTTTAGGTGCGTCTCCTTTTTCTATTTTGAAACTTATAGTTTTGGAAGCATTGCTGGTAACGGGATTTTTCGGTTACATCGGGATGGTGGCAGGAGTTGGGATAACGGAGCTTTTAGCAAAAATTTTAGAAAATTCAACACCGGAAGGAGAGATGTCTGTTTTTTCAAACCCCACGGTTGATTTACCGATAGTTATTTCCGCAACGCTTGTACTTGTGATAGCCGGTATATTAGCAGGTTATTTCCCTGCACGAAAAGCAGTGAAGATTAAGCCGATAGAGGCATTAAGATATGAGTAATCTAAAAAATAATTAGGTATGTTTGACTTAGATCGTTGGCAGGAAATTTGGATTACGATAACTCGTAACAAAATGCGGAGTTTTCTCACGGCATTCGGTGTATTCTGGGGTATATTTATGTTGGTGGTTATGGCGGGAGCAGGCTATGGTATGCAAAATTCTATTATATCCGGTTTCGACGGTTTTGCTGTTAACTCTGCATTCTTTTTTACTAATCGCACATCAGAGGCTTATAAAGGTTTTCGTAAAGGTAGAAGTTGGGATTTTCAAAATGAAGATTTATCAATTCTGAAATCGCAAGTAAAAGAATTACAGTATATATCGCCTATGCTTTTAGGTGGACGTAGAGACAACAACACCGTTAGACAAGATAAATACGGCAGTTTCCACATCAAAGGTTTACATTATAACTACACTAAAATAGATCCGTTAGATATACTCAAAGGTCGTTTTATCAATGAAATAGATCTTGAGGAGCGCAGGAAAGTATGTGTTATCGGCAAAAAAGTTTATGAAGACATGTTTGACGTGGATGAAAATCCTATCGGACAGTTGATAAAAGTGAACGGTATATATTATTCTATAATAGGAGTTGTAGAACCTGTTGTAACTAATGTTAATATTGGCGGTAACAATAGGGAAGCTATTATATTACCTTATACTGTTATGCAGCAAACTTACAATAGAGGAGATGTCATTGACTGTATTGCTATCACGGCTTATTCCAACATTCCAATTAGTGATGTGGAAGAAAAAGTGAAAAGTATTTTAAAACAAAAACATTCAATAGCTCCGAATGATAATCAAGCAGTTGATGATTTTAATGCTGAGAAAATGTTTAAAATGATTTCCAATGTATTTACAGGTGTCAATGTTTTGATTTGGATTGTGGGCTTAGGTACACTAATCTCAGGTGTTGTCGGAGTTAGTAACATTATGATGGTAACTGTTAGGGAACGTACAAAAGAAATCGGCATACGTAGAGCACTGGGAGCGAAACCGCTTTCAATACTTGTGCAAATTATGAATGAAAGTCTTTTACTTACGTCGCTTGCAGGATTTTTCGGTCTTGCAGCAGGAGTGGGTTTATTGTCGCTTGTCGACATGGCTTTGGGAGAACAAGAAAAAGGACAAGGATTTTTCTTGCATCCTCAGATACCTTTTTCAATGGCTGTAACTGCGGCTGTTATTTTGTTAGCAAGTGGAATAATTGCAGGAATAATACCATCGTTGAGAGCATTACAAGTGAAGGCAATTGATGCTATAAGAGAAGAATAATTAAATAAATAATGATAAATTATGAGAAAGTACTTAAAATTTGTTTTTCTGGGTCTATTCGTACTCATTTTGATTTGGACATTTTGGTTTTTGTGGAAAAAGTCTCAACCGGAAAAAGTTGTTTATGAAACCGTTAAACCTGAAATTGCTTCTATTCAGAAAAAAACAGTGGCTACCGGTAAAGTTGAACCGCGAGATGAAGTTTTGATTAAACCGCAGATATCCGGTATAGTGTCTGAAGTTTACAAAGAAGCAGGTCAACCTGTGAAATCGGGAGAAGTTATAGCAAAAGTGATGGTAATCCCTGAAATGGGTACTCTTAATGCTGCCGAAACGGAAGTTAACCTTGCTAAGATAAGTCTTGAACAGTCGCAAAAAGAATATGATCGAACTAAAAAACTGTTTGATTCCAAAGTGATTGCACAAGAAGAGATGGATCAGCAGGAAACTGCACTGCAAAGGTCTAAGGAGCAATTGCGCAATGCGCAGGATAATCTGGAAATAGTGCGTGATGGTATAGCAAAGCGTTCATCGCAATTCAGTAATACCCAAATACGTGCCACAATCACAGGTATGATTCTTGACGTGCCGATAAAAGTCGGTAATTCCGTAATACAATCGAATAACTTTAATGATGGAACAACCATTGCTTCTATTGCCGATATGAGCGACATGATTTTTGTAGGTAAAATAGATGAAACCGAAGTAGGACGCGTTAAAGAAGGTATGCAATTAAGTCTAACGGTTGGTGCGCTACAAAGTATGAAGTTTAATGCGACTTTGGAATATATTTCACCTAAAAGTATAGAAGAAAACGGTGCAATCCTTTTTGAAATCAAGGCTGCAGCAGAGATTCCCGATACTGTTTTCGTGCGTGCCGGTTATAGTGCAAATGCAGAAATCATTTTGGACAGTCGCGACAGTGTTCTTTCTATTCCGGAAAGTACTGTGGAATTCGTACAAGACTCATCGTTTGTATATGTTTTAACAAAGGAAACTCCGGAACCTGTTTATGAAAAGAAATATGTAAAATTGGGACTTTCCGACGGTATTAAAGTAGAAATACTGAGTGGTATTATTGCCGATGATAAAATTCGTGGCGGAAAAATTGTGAAGAAATAATAAATAAAAATATCAATAATGAGAATAAGCATTATAATAACCTTGCTTCTTTGTTCGGGATTCACAGCAACAATTTCGGCACAATCGGTTGATAGTATTACTACTGCTAATGTGGAACCGGAGATAGTAAAGGCTTGGACGCTAAAACAGTGCATAGAATATGCAGTTGAAAACAATATAGACATACGTCAGCGAATTTTACAAAACAGAAGTGCTGAGATAGAGTTGAATACTACTCGTAACAGTCGATTGCCTAATTTGAATGCGAATATGGGACAGAATTTTTATTTTGGTCGAGGACCCGGCAGAGACGGCACTTATCAAGATCAAACGCAATCATCTTCCTCCTTAAGCGTGAATGCAAATGTATCTATATTTTCGGGACTTAATGTAAGTAATCGAATAAAAGCAAACGAACTAAACTTGCAGGCAACTATTGAGGATTTCAATAAAGCTAAGGAAGATTTGGCATTGAATATCACTTCATATTTTTTGCAAGTGATTTATAATAAGGAATTACTTGCAATAGCTGACGAACAGTTGGAACTTACAAAGAAACAACTTGCTGATGCGGAATCGCTTGTAGAGAACGGTAAAAGTCCGGAAAGCGATTTATATGATGCTCGTTCGGCACTTGCCCGTGATGAAGCTGCCCGTGTTGAGACTGCAAATGCATTGAAACTCTCGCTTTTGGATTTGGCGCAATTACTGAATTTTCCGGACATTGAAAAATTTGACATAGAAATGACGACTACCGATACGCTTCCTGTTACGGAATATGTGGCACTTGTAACTCCCGACAATATTTATGATAACTACATTAATAATCGTCCGAGTATTAAAGCAGCAGAATTACGTTTAAAGAGCAGTGAATACGATTTAAAAGTTGCAAAATCCGCATATTATCCGAGTCTTTCCTTAGGAGCATCTTACAGTAACAGTTATTACCATACGTACAATCCTCCTGCCGGAACGATAAATGAATCATTGTCAACACAATGGAGTCGCAATGGAAGTGAAAACATAGGTTTATCTCTAAATATACCGATTTTCAACCGAATGTCAAGTCGCAATCAAGTACGCAATGCACGTATTTCAATGGAGAATAGTCAATTAGCTCTGGATAATGTGCGTCAACAACTTTATAAGGAGATACAACAGGCTTATTACAATGCAATTGCTGCGAAAGAAAAATATGAAGCGGCTAAAAAGGCAGTTGATGCATCGCGAATAGCCTTTATTTATGAATTAAGGAAGTATACGGCGGGAAGATCAACCAGCTATCAATTTGAAGAGGCTAAAAAGCGTTTATCACAGACAACGGCTGAAACTGCACAAGCAAAATACAATTTGATTTTTAGAACAAAGATTTTGGATTTCTACAAGGGAGTACCTTTGTTTTAATACAAAAAGTTGAGTAAAAGAAATGCAATTCTTTTCTTTTCTTTTCTTTTCTTTTCTTTTCTTTTCTTTATCTATTTTATAGGTCAGAAAAAATTTATAACTTTGCATCCGCAAAAGCGAGTAGGTCAATTTGGGCTAAATCCGACTAAAGGATAGGCACCTATATATGGCGGTTTTAGACCACTATTGGATAGGTAATAAAGGTTTTCTTTGAAACGATCTAAATCAGTGTTTTTGCAGTCAAGTGAGATATAAAATACTGTATATCAGTTTTATATAAATATTGACATGAGCTATTGTTGTAGCTTTTTCTGAAAGAAATTATACGACAACACGAATATCATAATATAACCGACAAGGAGAAAATGGAGAAAATCCGATGGTTTGTCATGAGTGCCTATAAAAATGAACAGAAGGCGGAGGAAAAACTCAGTGGCGAGGATGGTTTGGAATATTTCATGCCAAAACACTATGCTGTGAGGGTTTATCACGGCGTTAAATCCAAAAGGCTTGTACCGGTTATTCCAAATCTTGTATTTGTACATGCCTCCCGGAAACAGATTACAGAATTCAAGAAGTTCCATAATTTTATCAGATTCGTCATGTTGAAAAAAAGTGTGGGACTGGAATATCTCACGGTGCCCGACGAACAAATGGACAACTTCATTAAGGTAGCCTCACAACATGAAGAAGAAACAATGGTTTATTATAAACCGGAAGAGATCGACATACAACGAGGCACGCGTGTGCGTATTCATGGTGGCAAGTTCGACGGTGTGTTAGGTGTGTTTGTGAAAGTAAAGGGGAAACGGAGCCGTCGGCTGGTCGTGATGCTTGAAGGAATCATGGCTGTCACTGCAGAAGTCGACCCAGATTTGATAGAGATACTTTAAATGGTCTTACTATTGAGCCTGCCCGACAGCGGCGCTGGTCGCGGAAAAATTGTGATTTTGTTCGGGTTTGTGTTTTTGGCATTTGCCGGGGCGTGTGGCTGGATATATGTGAAGGAGTATATACTTGCTAAGGATAAACAGTGGAATTAAAAAAACAAACGATACACGGAGCTACATGGAGTGCAATAGATAATGTAGCAAGTTCGGGTATCACTTTTTTAGTCGGTATTGTATTAGCCAGAATTTTAACGCCGACTGAATTTGGTATCGCTGGTATGATTGCTATTTTTATTGCCGTATCCAACTCCATTGTAGAAAGCGGATTTTCTGCGGCTCTAATTCGAAAAATTAGCGCAAATGAAAAAGATTATAATACGGTCTTTTATTTTAATCTTCTTGTAGGAATTGTTCTTTTTACGCTTTTGTATGTTTGTGCGCCGTTGATTAGTCGTTTTTTTAAAGAACCTTTGTTGATTTCGGTTACTAGAGTGATAGGAACGGTTATCATTCTCAATGCCTTCGGAATTATTCAACGTACCATACTTGTTAAACAAATTGATTTTAAGACACAGGCCAAGATATCCGTTATCGCCTCCGTTGTCAGCGGTATCGTGGGTATTGGGATGGCACTTATGGGTTTTGGCGTTTGGAGTTTGGTGGGACAGCAAGTAAGCAGGCAACTCTTTAATTCGTTGCTTTTGTGGTTGTACAATCAATGGCGTCCGTCATGGGTGTTTTCAACAAAGAGTTTGAAAGATTTGTTTGGCTTTGGTTCTAAATTATTGCTTTCCGGATTAATAAACACAATTTATAATAATATTTATTACGTGATTATCGGTCGATTTTATAGTGCTGACCAATTAGGGCAATATACAAGAGCCGAGCAATTTAATTCAATTTTTTCCAGTAATCTCACCAATGTTGTGCAGCGGGTCAGCTATCCGGCTTTATGTCATATTCAAGATGAAGAGGAACGTTTGAGAGAAGCTTACCGGAAAGTGATAAAGACCACGATGCTGATAACATTTGCTTGTATGCTGGGGCTTGCAGCAGTTGCCAAACCGCTCATCCTTACATTAATTGGCGAAAAATGGTTACCGGCTGTGGCTTATTTGCAGATACTTTGTTTTTCGGGGATGCTATATCCTTTGCATGCGATTAATTTGAATATTTTGCAAGTGAAAGGTCGTTCGGATTTATTCCTAAAGTTGGAAATTATAAAAAAAATCATTGGTGTTGTGCCTATCGTTTTAGGCATTTTTTACGGCATTGAAGCGATGCTTTTGTGTGGAGTGCTGACTTCGATTATATGCTATTTTTTGAACAGTTATTACTCTGCACGATTGATTAATTATTCGACTAAAAATCAAGTAGAAGATATAATGCCTGCTTTATGTGTCTCTCTGATAGTGGCCGCTATTATGTGGAGTTTATCTCTATTGCAATTGCCCATGATAATTTTGCTGTTATTGCAGTGTGTTGTGGGACTTGCTTTGGCATTATTTATTTATGAGAAAATGCACTTAGCCGAATATGGAGAAGTAAAACAGATTGCAGTTTCATTATTAAATAAAAAATGGAAAAGACAATTACAGTAACATCCCCGCTTTTGCCGTCTTTGGACGATTTTATCCCTTATTTGGAGGATATTTGGCAAAGAAAGTGGTTGACTAACAACGGACACTATCATCAGGAATTGGAAAAAGCGTTGAGTGAATATTTGCAAGTTCCTTACGTTAGTTTATTTACCAATGGAACGTTGCCGTTGATGACTGCGTTGCAAGCATTGCGAATTACCGGCGAGGTAATCACGACACCGTATAGTTTTGTTGCAACAACCCATTCGCTTTGGTGGAACGGCATTAAACCTGTTTTTGTGGATATAGAACCGGATACGTGTAATATCGACCCGGAAAAAATTGAAGCGGCGATTACACCAAAAACGACAGCGATTATGCCGGTGCATGTGTATGGAACTCCCTGTAATATAGCGTCTATTCAAATGATTGCAGATAAGTATGGACTGAAAGTGATTTATGATGCGGCTCATGCATTTGGCGTTACCATAAATGGGAAATCTGTTTTGGAAGCAGGCGATATGTCCACATTAAGTTTCCATGCAACGAAGGTTTATAATACAGTGGAGGGGGGTGCGTTGGTGTGTCATGATGAAAAGACGAAGAAACGCATTGATTATTTGAAAAATTTTGGTTTTGCCGGGGAAACCACAGTAGTTGCTCCCGGTATTAACGGAAAGATGGATGAAATTCGTGCAGCTTATGGACTTTTGAATCTAATGCAGGTTGATAAAGCTATCGAGCGTCGGCGACAAATTGCCTTACAATATCGTGAAGGCTTGAAAAATGTCCATGGTCTTCGTTGTCTGCAAGATATTCCGGATGTACGGCATAATTATTCTTATTTTCCTGTTTTTGTCGATGCTACAGATTATGGCATGACACGCGATGAACTGTATTTCAAAATGCAGGAAAAGAATGTTTTCGGGCGAAGATATTTTTATCCGCTAATCAGTGAGTTTTCTACTTACAGAGGCTTAGAGTCGGCGCAGCCTGAAAAATTGCCGGTAGCGCATAAAATAGCAAATTCGGTCATCTGTTTGCCGATGTATGCGGAGTTGGAAAAAGAAGATGTCGAACGAATTATAAAAATAATACAATGCAGATAAATCTAATAAACTATTTTTTGCGTACAGCAACTCTAAATCCAGAGAGAATAGCGATAGTGGAAGGTGAACAAAAAATCTCATTTGGACAGTTACGCTCTCAGTCCGTTGTTTTGGCGAGTGATTTATTGAAGCGATGCGACTGTTTGAATGAGCCGATTGCTGTCTATTTGCCTAAATCCATCGAGACTGTCGTGTCGGATATGGCAATTACTTATAGTGGCAATACTTATATGAATTTAGATGTGAAAGCTCCGGTGGAGCGTATTCACAATATTTTGAAACGAATCAAACCGCGTATTCTCATTACTAATTCACAGTATTTTTCTCTTGTGCGGGATGTTATTCCGTCTGACTTAGCAATTTGTAATATAGATGAAAGAGTTATAGGTAAAAATGTTTCTGAGGAATACTTGCTAAATCGGCTTTCCAAATTGATAGATACGGATCCGTATTGTATTATTAATACTTCCGGATCAACCGGAACACCTAAAGGAGTGGTTTTAAATCACAGAAGTTTTATTGATTTCACGGAATGTAGTATTGAAACATTGCATTTAGGTACATCAGAGATTATAGGTTCTTTGTCTCCGGCTATTTTTGACATTTACAGCCATGAACTGTGCATGATGATGGCTTTGGGCAGCACGATTGTATTGTTGCCGGAACATCTATCTGCATTTCCGATGAAACTTTTAGAAATTATGCAGAAAGAAAATGTGTCTTATATTTTTTGGGTGCCAACGATAATGGTCAATATTGCCAATATGGATTTGTTAAGTAAGATAGCATTACCGGCATTGCATATTGTTTGGTTTGCAGGTGAAGTCTTACCAACAAAAGCCTATAATTATTGGCATAAATACTTGCCGAAGACACAATTTGTAAATTTGTATGGACCAATAGAAATTACGCTGGACTGTACATACTATATAGTTGATAAAGAATTTGCAGATGATGAACCCTTGCCTATAGGCTATCCGTTTAAAAACACTTCTCTATTGGTTTTGAATGAACACAATCATGAATGTGTTCCGGGGGAAGAAGGAGAACTTTGTGTGCGTGGTACATCGTTGGCTATGGGGTATTACAACAATCCGGAGAAAACAGCAGCGGCATTTATTCAAAATCCGCTGAATACTAAATATCCCGAGATTATTTACCGTACAGGAGATATAGTGGTGCAGAATGAACGCGATGGGGTGTTGTTGTTTAAAGGACGTCGTGATACTTTAGTCAAACACTTAGGTTATCGTATCGAATTGGGAGAAATTGAACATGTTATCGTGAATGTTTTAAAAATAGTCAATAATGCTTGTGTCGTTTACCAACAACAAACGAAGGAAATAGTATTGATTTATGAGGCGACCAATGAAATTTCTGCCGTGGAATTTCGAAAAAAAATAGGACAGCAATTGCCGAAATATATGATTCCGACAAAATATCTTCGATTGGATAAAATGCCCATGAATCCTAACGGCAAAATCGACCGCTTGGCGTTGTCGAAACAAATCTAATATTATGCCTTATAAAATCTTCATCAGCAGTGTTCAAAGTGAATTTGCAAATCAGCGGCAGATGTTGTCCGACTATTTGCGAAAGGATGCGCTGTTGGGTAGATTTTTCGAAGTCTTTGTATTTGAACATCTTGCGGCACAGGACAATACACCGGAGCAAGTTTATAAAGAAGAGGTAAGTCAGGCGGATATTTTTCTGCTCTTATTGGGGAAACAATACGGCTATGAACTTGCCGATGGCGTTTCTCCCACGCAGAAAGAATATGAAATTGCCACAGCAAATAATAAATACCGATTGGCCTTTTTGTTAAATGCCGAAGAAGAAGAACGGCATCCGAAAGAAATTCGTTTTATCCGTCAAGTGTCGGATACGGTAATTTTTAACACTTTTACGGTCGATTATGAGTTGTTGAGTAGCGTTTACTCAAGTTTGGTGGCTTTCTTGGTAGAAAAAGGCGAATTGCGCACCGAACCCTTCGACCGGACAGCCAATCGCGATGCTACGTTTAACGATTTATCCGAAGATAAAATCGAATGGTTTGTCAAGCGGGCAAAGGCGGAAAGAGGTTTTCCCTTGAGCATGAGCGATGGCATAGAAAAAATTCTAACGCATTTGAATTTGCTGAATAAAGGTCAATTAACAAATGCCGCTGTTTTGTTGTTCGGACGGCAACCGCAACGGTTTTTTATTACTTCGGAAGTCAAGTGTGCCCACTTTCACGGAACAAGAGTTGAAAAACCGATACCGTTTTATCAAACTTACAAAGGCAATCTCTTCGAATTGGTGGACCAAGCAGTCGATTTTGTCTTGTCGAAGATTGACTTGGCTGTGGGCACACGCACTCAAGGCCCGATGGCGCCTACTGCCTACGAAATACCTCCGGAAGTAATCGAAGAAGCTATTGTGAATGCGATTGCCCATCGTGATTATGACAGTACGGCGAGTGTGCAAGTGATGCTTTTTGCCGACCGCCTCGAAATTCGTAATCCGGGAAAATTACCGGTGCAGCTCAAAATTGAAGATTTGAAAACCGACCATTCTTCTTTTCCGCGCAATCCCTTGATAGCCGAAGCATTGTATTTGACGCATTATATCGAACGGATGGGTACCGGTACGCAAGATATGATGCGCCGCTGTTTGGAATATGGACTGCCGGTTCCTGATTTTCAAGTGCGCGACGGTTTGGTAACCACCATCTATCGCAAAGAAAATATAGCTTTCCACAAGATTCATCGCGACATCCCCGACAATGTCGGCGACAGTGTCGCCGATGTCGTGGAGGCTCGCCAAACAAGGATTTTGCAGCTGTTTTCAGCCAATCCTGAAATGCCTATTTCCGAACTTGCATTGTCGTTTCGAGTCTCGGAAAGAACCATTCAGCGCGATATTTACACATTGAGAATCAATGGATTAATCGATAATAAGGATACGGATAAAGATGCATATTGGATAATTTTACAAGCACCCGATAAGCATCTGGCAAGCACCCCCCAAGTTACCCCCCAAGTTACCCCCCAAGTTCTTCGATTGTTGGAAGTAGTGGACGGCGAGGCGCGGCGTAAGGAAATACTTGAAAAGTTGGAATTGACCGATAGGAAATCGTTTAGATTATTATATTTACAGCCTGCGTTGGATTTAGGCTTGCTTGAAGCGAAATATCCGGATGTACCGAATCATCCGCAACAAAGGTATAGGTTAACAGAAAAGGGATTGGAAATGAAAAATGGATATGGGAAAGTAAATCCTCATATTTTATGAAGCAGATAACACAATATAATGAAATCACAGCACAAATGGCGGATATCCGTTCGAAGAGAGCGGGGTTCTTGACGAATTTCTTTATAGGAGAAAAGCGTGGCGAATTGTTGATAAATAAAGAGTTGCTTTATATTGTGCAGTATGAAAACAGTATTTTTATCTTGCACAAAGACGATGATTTTTATCATCTCTATTTTATGGCAACGAATATAAAGCAACTACATCAGGCTTTGGAACAATTCAATCAAGAGTACTCGAACCTTTGCTGTATTGTTGATATTGTGGGCACCCAAGCGGTAGTAGAGCAATTGTCAACTGTTTTTGAAGAAGCAAATTTTCTACCGTATCAATTATTGTACCGGATGCAACGTGTGCAAAATATAAATGAACCGCAAACTTTGGATGCGCGAGTGCTCGTTGCTCAATCGTATCAAGCAAAGGAAATACAAAATTTGCTTACGTCTTATTTTGATGCATACAGCGAGCAACTGCCATTAATCGAAGAAATCGAACAATGGATTGCGCATCAAACCGTTTTGCTTATTAGTGAAGGGGACACAATCGTGGGATTTGTCATTTATGAGATTAACGGTGTTACGTCATACCTGCGTTATTGGTTTACGCATCCGAATTATCGCAACCGGAAAATAGGTTCTGCGTTATTGCGGCGTTTTTTTTATGAATCCCGGCATACCCAGCGGCAATTGTTTTGGGTGGTGGCAGATAATGAAAATGCTATTGTTCGCTATCAGCATTATGGTTTTGCGCAAGAGCAACTTTATGATAAAATTTTGATAAATTTTGCTATCAAATGAACTCGTTTCCAACAATAGAAGGTCAAAATACAGAATTTAAAACCTCTTTTAATGAGGATGCGATTGAAACACTTGTGGCTTTTTCAAACGCCAAAGGTGGAACTGTCTACGTTGGTATGGCTGATAGTGGCCAAGTGGCGGGTGTCACTGTGGGTAAAGAAACGATTCAAAACTGGATTAACGAAATAAAGCAGAAAACAACGCCTCAGATTATTCCAGATAGCGACATCATAAAAGCGGAGGATAAAACGGTTGTGGCGTTGTTTATTCCGGAATACCCGATTAAACCCGTTTCCGTAAGAGGAAAGTATTACAAAAGGGTGGGCAATTCAAATCATCTGCTTTCGACGAATGAAGTTGCTAATATGCACCTTCAAACAGTCAATTCGAGTTGGGATTATTATCCTCGTCCCAACAAAACGATTGATGATATTTCATTGGCGAAAGTCGAGAAAGCGATGCATCTTATCCGACAGCGTAGTGAGAACTTTGAATTTGAAACGCCGCTCGAATTTTTGACTAAAAATGAATTGTTATTAAGCGATCATCGAATATCGAATGGTTGTTTTTTGATGTTCTCGAAAGGCGAAAATTTGTTTACGACCATTCAAATGGGACAATTTGCGTCCGAAATTGTGATTAAAGACGATGTGGTCGATTCGGAAGATATACTTTCGCAGGTTGAAAACGTGATGACCTTTATTCGCAAGCATATCAATAAAGAATTAATCATTACCGGCGAACAGGTTGAGAATATTCAACGATGGCAATATCCGCTTGAAGGCATTCGTGAATTGGTACTGAATATGATTATTCATCGCGATTATACGGCTTCGGCAAATTCTATCATTAAGATATTTGACGACCATATTTTGTTTTTTAATCCGGGTATGTTGCCGGACTCCATAAGCATTGAGCAACTTCGACTCAATCAATATATTTCTACCCCGAGGAATAGGCAAATTGCCAAATTGGTGAAAGATATGGGGTGGATAGAACGCTACGGAACCGGCATAAAGCGTGTGCGCCGGATGTTTACGGAATACGGTTTGCAAGAACCTGTGTTTGCAACAATTTCAGGTGGAATTGCGGTTACTATATATGGTCTAAACAATAACAATACAGAAAAGGTAACAGAAAAGGTAACAGAAAATCAACGATTAATATTAGAGAGCATTGCAAAAATTCCGAGTATTACATCGCAAGAATTGTCAAGAATAGTTGGAATATCAGCTAGTAAAATACGTTTGAATCTAATCAGAATGAAAGCATTAGGTTTGATTGAACGTATCGGACCGGACAAGGGTGGATATTGGCAAGTAATTAAAAAACAGATATAATTATGAAACTTGGGATAATGCAACCCTATTTTTTACCCTACATTGGTTATTGGCAATTGATGAAAACGGTGGATACGTATGTGATTTATGACGATGTAAACTATATTAAAGGTGGTTGGATTAATCGAAATCAATTATTGTTGAATGGAAAAGCATTTTTATTCAATTTGATATTGAATGGAGCGAGTCCCAACAAATTGATTAATGAAATATCGGTGGCTGATAACCAAGAGAAACTATTAAAAACCATACATTCTGCTTATGCCAAAGCGCCATTGTTTACCACTATTTTCCCATTGATAGAGCAAATGATTCGCTATGAGAATAAAAATTTGGGGCGCTATCTTGGAAATAGCTTGGTACAAATAGCGAATTATTTGCAGTTGGATACAAAATTTATTTATTCGTCCGATATAAAAGAAAAAAATAATACATTAAAAGCACAAGATAAAGTCATCCATATTTGTACTATTTTGGGAGCTACGGAGTATTACAATGCTATTGGCGGAATGGATTTGTACAATAAAGCGGATTTTGAACGAAATAAAATCCAACTTCATTTTGTGAAAGCAAATGCAATAGTATATAAACAACTAAAGAATGTATTTGTCCCTAATTTATCTATTTTAGATGTGCTGATGTTTAATTCGGCGGATGAAGTAAACGCAATGTTGGACAATTACGAATTGATATGAATCCAATCGGTGGATATTTGGAGTTGGAGTTACGCCGTGGCGAACATTATCACAAGGGGGCGTTACGCTTAAATACGGCTCGAAACTGTTTTGAATACATTTTGTTGGCAAAAAAGTACAGCAAGGTGTATATTCCGTATTATACTTGCGAGGTAATGTTGGAGCCTTTGCTCAAATGCCATGTCGATTATGAATTTTATGCTATCAACAAACGGCTGGAGCCTGAAGTGACGATTGACTTGAAACCGCATGAAGCGTTTTTATATACTAACTATTTTGGATTAAAACAAAAGTGTGTTGAACGTTTGGCGGATGTGTATCAGACACAGTTGATTGTCGATAATGCACAGGCATTTTATGCTCCGGCGCTAACCGGTATAGATACTTTTTATTCGCCTCGAAAATTTTTTGGGCTTCCGGATGGCGCTTATCTTTACACCGATACGTTTTGGGATGTGGAGTTAGAGACGGATACTTCATACAATCGCATGTTGCATTTACTAAAGCGGTGGGATATAGGAGCCGAAGCCGGATATGATGATTTTAAAGCAAATGATGCTGCCCTGACGGATAACCCTATTAAGATAATGTCGAAACTGACAGATGCTATGCTTGCCTCTATTGATTATGAAACAGCAAGAGAGACACGTCGGAAAAATTATGTATATTTGCACGATTTTTTTAAAAATAGCAATTTGTTGGATTTTGAGTTGCATGAAAATGATGTGCCGATGATTTATCCCTTGCTCTCTAAACGCAATTATTTGAGACAACAATTGATTCGGAATAAAATTTTTGTGGCTATCTATTGGCACAATGTTTTGGATTGGGCGCCAAGCAATTCGTTGGAGTGTGAATTGGTAACAGAGATGCTGGCTTTACCTATCGACCAACGGATAGGAAAAGAAGATTTGAAACGGATAATAAAAATAATAGGCGAATGAAATCAATATTTTTTAGAGCATTTGAAGAGAATGATTATCTCTTAATTAATCAGTGGCGCAACGACCCGAAAATACAAGCGTTGACGGGGAAATATTTTCGTTATGTGTCTTCGCTGATGGAAAAAGAATGGGTAAAGGATAAAATGATGCATAATACCAAGGATATTTATTTATCCATTTGTCTAAATGATGAGTCTAAAAAAATGATAGGATATATTTCTATTAATGATATAGATTATGTGAACAGGACAGCCTGTCAAGGGGGATTGGTCTTGGGAGACCCGATTGCACATGACGGAACGATTTGGATTGAGTCGATTTTAAGCATACTTGAGTACAATTTTAATCATCTCAATATGAATCGAGTGTATGGAAATAGTCTGGTGGAGCATAAACTGACACGAATTATGTGCGAAGCGTCGTTTCAACAGATGGAAGGTGTCGGGCGTCAAGCGGTGTATAAAGACGGACGTTATCATGACATCTATTTTTGGGGATTGTTGCGTGAAGATTATTTCCGTCATAAAGAAGCCGGAGATTATGAAGTGAATGCCATGGTTAAACGCGTAATTGCATTACGAAAGAAATATAAAAATCAATGAAACAGGCAATTATATTTCCCGGACAGGGATGTCAAAAAGAAGGCATGGGCAAAGAGCTATACGAACATTTTGCTCAAGCTCGTGATTTGTTCGAGCAGGCAAATGCTGCTTTGGGACGAAGGATTACCGATGTGATGTTTTCGGGCACCGAATTGGAGTTGATGGAAACGAAAAACACACAGCCTGCCGTTTATCTCTATTGTACCATATTGGCATTGGTGCAGAAAGATGTGGTTCCGGCAGCAGTGGCAGGACATTCGTTGGGTGAGTTTGCCGCTTTGGTGGTAAGTGGTGCGTTATCGTTCGAGGATGGTCTCAATTTGGTATTAAACAGAGCATTGATAGCACAAGAGGTCTGTGAAAGTGTCGATACGGCGATGGGCGCTATTATCGGTTTCCCCGATGAGTATATAGAAAAACGTTTGAAAGAAATTTCGGAAGAGTCGGGCGAGCCCATCTATTTTGCTAACTATAACGGTCCCGGACAGGTAGTTATCACGGGCTCTAAAGCAGGGATTCGCATTGCCTGTAAAACATTTAAAGACGAAGGTGCCAAGCGTGCGGTAATGTTGCCTATCGGGGGTTCTTTCCATTCTCCTTTTATGCAGGAAGCACAAGTGAAACTTGGAAAAATCATCGAAAATACCCGATTCCAAACGCCCCGTATCCCGGTTTATCAATGCGTGGATGGCAAGCCCCATACCGATGCGGATGAACTTAAAAATAATTTGATATTGCATATTACCCATCCTGTGAGGTGGACGGAAATGGTCATGAATATGCAGCAAGCCGGCATTGAGGAATATTATGAAGCGGGACCGGACGATACTTTGCAGAAAATCACGGCTCGTATGTGTCCCAATCAAAAAGTGGCTTCCTTGTGGGAAGTCCCGACATTGGCAGGAATTTATACAAAAAATAATTAATAAAGAATAAGAAAATGGAAATCACACAATTTATTGAGAAATTTGCAGAACAGTTTGAGGAAACTCCGCGTTCGATATTTGCGGCAACTACCGATTTCAAATCCTTGGATGAATGGGATTCGTTGGTGTCATTATCTGTCATTTCGATGGTGGATGAAGAATTGGGAAAACGGATTACCGGTGCAGATATCCGCAGTTGCACGACCATTGAGGATTTGTACAACTTAGTGATGTCAAAATAAGATGTATAATCCGTTTAGTTTAAAAAATAAAACAATATTGGTCACCGGCGCTTCGTCAGGAATTGGTCGGGCTATCGCTTTGGAATGTGCCAAAATGGGTGCCCGGCTAATTATCACGGCAAGAAACAAGCAGCGCTTGGATGATACCTTTGCTGCTTTGGAAGGAAGCGGACATCAGCAGATTATTGCCGACCTTGCTCAGAAAGAAGCATTGGAAGGCTTGGTACTCCAATGTCCGGAACTGGACGGAGTAGTACATAGCGCCGGAATTGCCAAATTAATATTGGTTCAATTTATTAAGCAAGCCGATATTGAAGAGATTTTTGCGACCAATACTTTTGCTCCGATTGTATTGACTTCGTTGCTTGTGAAGAAGAAAAAAATTCGAACAGGAGGTTCAGTTGTCTTTATTTCGGCAGCATCCGGAGTTTATATGTCTTCGGTAGGAGAATCGTTGTATTCTGCAACGAAAGGTGCCATTCATGGTTTTACCAAAGGAATTGCATTGGATTTAGCGCCTAAGGGCATTAGAGTCAATACGGTAAATCCCGGTCTTGTTCCAACGGAGATTTTGGATATTGCCGATGATTTATTTTCAAGAGAAGAGGTTTTGGAACGGAGAAAAAAGCAATACCCGCTGAAACGATTTGGAAAACCTGAAGATATAGCTGCCGGTACGGTCTATTTGTTATCCGATGCTTCGACTTGGGTAACCGGTTCGGCGCTCATTATTGATGGAGGTTTGCAATTAGGAGCTATTTAAGATTTAAAATAAATAAAACATGCAACAAGAGATTTTAGAAATTCTAACAGAGATTCGTCCCGAATTTGATTTTACGCAAGACATTGATTTTGTCGAGCAAGGGATGCTTGATTCTTTCGACTTGGTCAGCCTTGTCGATGCTTTGGATGAAAAATTCGGCATTTCTATTAGCGGTGCGGATATTTTGCCCGAAAATTTTTCATCATTGGCAAGTATGGAAACACTAATCAACAAAACGAAAAACATATGAAACATATTTTCAAAAACAAGCGCATTTCGTCTATTCTTACTGTCATGCCACCTCATGAAGTGTTTTTTGCGGATGAAATGCATAATTATTCTTTTCCGGAAAGTCAGAACAAACGTTTGGCTAAAGTGATGGGCTTTAACAAACGTCGAATAGGTGAGAAATATGATACGGTGTCCGATTATGCCGTTTATGGCATTCAACAATTGATAGAGAAAGGCGTGTTGAAGACCGATGAAGTAGGCGCTATTGTTGTGATTACCACGACGCCCGATCATCTGATTCCACCGACCAGTAATATTATTCAAGGGCGTTTTGATTTTTCTACGGAGACAATTTGTCAAGACCTTTCGTTTGGTTGTGCCGGATATATTGCCGGAGTGTTACAGGCATTTATGCTGTTGGATGTTTTGGAAGATAAAAAGGTCTTGCTTGTAACAGGCGATTTTTTGAGTCAGCGCATAGCCGTGCGAGATAGAGGAAGTCGTCCGATTGTTGGCGATGCGGTAGCTATTACGATTCTTGAAAACAGCAAAGAAGATAATAAATGTTATTGCGCTATTCGGAATGACGGGGCTAATTGTTTTGCCGTGTATATTCCAGCCGGAGGAACTCGTTTGCCGACTTCGCCCGAAACCGGAATTGAAGAACAAGACATTTTCAACAATTATCGGGCAAAAGACCATTTGGTAATGAATGGCGATTTGGTTTTCAATTTTATTATCAACGAAGTGCCGGTAATGATGGAGGAGTTGATGCAAGATGCAGGCATTACCAAAGACGATATAGATTATTATATGTGCCACCAATCCAGTAAATTCACGTTGCAGAAAGTGGCCGATCGATTGGATGTGCCTCGTCAGAAAGTTCCGAACAATATTATCGAAACGTATGGCAATTCCAGTAGTGCTTCTATTCCGGTCAATATGGCATACAATCTTTCGGAAGAGTTGACACAAGACAAGCAATTGAAGATTATGCTTGCCGGATTTGGTACCGGTTTGACATGGGGTGCAATTATTATGGATATGGGGCAGATGGATTACTGCGGTATGGTGGATTTTGCCGGTAAACATTATGCTTTGGGAGAATAAATGCAGGTAGAACGATTTGTTAATTCGATATTGGGATCCAATACCTATGTGATTAGCTTTGAGGAAAGTAATACGGCTTGGTGTATTGATCCCGGCGATAGCAGGCCCATTTTGGATTGGCTGGCCGATAATCACAAGGTTTTATGCGGTATTTTGGTAACGCATGCTCATTTCGACCATATTTATGGGATTAATGATTTAACGAATCAATTTCCGGAAGCGACAATCTATGTGTCGGAATACGGCAAAGAGTGTTTGCAAAATGCAAAATTAAACGGTTCACTGTATCACGAGATGCCTTTTGTGGTGCGTCACAATAAAATTGAAGTCGTCAATGAAAATGTGTCCATCGAAATGAGTGATAATCAAGTGATGCAAGTGTGGGAAACGCCGGGGCACAGTCGTGACAGTCTTACGTTCTATATAGAAGAACAGGTGTTTACCGGGGATGCCTTTATTCCGGGTATTAAAACACGGACGGTGTTTAAGGGTGGCGATAAAGAGCAAGCTGCCCGCTCCATCCAAAAAATACTCTCCCGAATAAATGATTCGACTGTCATTTATCCGGGACACAAAGAAATTTGTTACAAAAAGGAATGCGAAATAGTATAAATGAATAATAATCAATAAAATAGACCAATAGTAGTTAGTGTAATGTGTATAACTTACAACCACCGAAACTTGGGGCAGGATTAGTTATTTTATAAATTAGATTGATGAAAAAAGCAGCTCATATATGTGTTGATGAAAAATTTATCGATATAGCGATTGATATGTTTTCTCAGATCTCTGAATTTGCAAGTTCTTTTTATTGTTTACATAAAAATCAAGCTCCCATACAATATATTAAACAAGCAGATAAGCTGATCGTAGTGCGTTCTGAGAGAGAGTTGATTCATTTGATTAATGCGGATTGTGATATAGTATTTTTACATGGTTTACATCTGAAACCCTATTATATATCTTTCTTTGCTCCTAAAGTTAAGATAGTATGGTTGTCGTGGGGCTATGATCTTTATTCGGATAATTCTGTTTGTTTTACCCAACGGATGCCTCTACATATTAATATGTATGCACCTTTAACTCGGAAGTATGTGTATAAAAATAAAATGCACGTTGTAAAAAAGATTATAAAAAAGTTGTTTTTGACGTATTTTTATAATAGAATGCTACGCCGAGTAAATTATATGTCCACGGTATTGCCTGTGGAATATGATTTAATCAAACTTTTTAATAAAAATATTAAGATAAAATATTTTCCATTTTGTTATCTGTCCAAAGATGATGTAATGGGGCAAGTGTCCGGCTCCAATATATTACTGGGTAATAGTGCAACTATTGCAAATAATCATATAGATGTTATCAAGCAACTTGAAGACATAGAGTTGAAAGATAGAACCGTAGTTTTACCTCTTAGTTACGGATCATTGTCTTATCGAGATTTTTTACTCAAGAACTACCTATTGAGCAATAGTGAAGTGAATTTTCAACCAATCACGGATTTTATTCAATTCCGTGCATATTGTGACCTTTTAAATAGTTGTGGCTATGCAATTTTTGGACATAAAAGACAGCAAGCGGTTGGAAATGTTAATTTGATGCTACGTAAGGGTGCTAAAGTTTTTTTATATCAGGATTCAATCGTGTATCAACAATTGCTCAGGGATGGTTATAAAGTTTTTACAATAGAACATGATTTAAATGAAAAAGAATTGAGTTCATTGTTGCCGGAGAGTGAACAAAAGCGGAATCAACAAATATTTGAAAAGAAATATAACTATAACAATTATATTGTTGAATTGAATCACGCCTGCAAAGTTTTATCCGTCTAAATATCCGCAAAACAGTTGTGAGAAATTATAGGTTTCAACAAACGAAGATTCCATTGAATTTATTTTATCCCGTAGGGATAGTTACATTTCTTATAGGAGGTATGTTGCAATTGTTTGGCATCCTGTCTAATACACAGTGTACGGTGCTTTTGATGGGATTGACCGCTATTCAGTTTTTACTAACAAAGGCAAAGCATGTACTTTATACCCCATATTTTCTACTTGTTTTATTAATTGTAGTGGTTTCGGTAGTTAGAGGTAGTAGCTCTATGGATGTTTTATCGTATATTATACTTTTTGTGGGAACTCCCTTTTTTACCTATTTTTTAATAATGAATAATTTTAAGAGGCAAACCATAGAGAATATTTATAATCTATTAGTATTTATTGGAGTAATTCAACTTCCTCTTATTTTGTTTCAACGACTTTTCGCCACCGCGATTCTGTCCGTTAGTGCCAAGACAATGATAGCATTAGATATAGGTTGTGGTTCATTTTTTTTGGCGAATGACCACGGCTTGTGTTTTTATATGCTGTCCTTAATCACGTTTCTTCTATTTGATGAACGCAATAGAAATAGAAAATACAAAGTTTTTTTGCTTATATGGTTTTCAGTTACGGTTGTGATGACAAGTTCAGATGTATCTACCGGACTTTTGTGTTTGATATGGTTGGTTTATGTATTGGTTAAACAAATCAAATGGAGTGTGTTATATGCGATAATGATAGTTGTGTTGTATATAGGTTTAGCTACTGTTTTCCCCACTATTCAAGACTCTTTACTAACATCGTTTACTAAAGCGGACACTTATCTTTTGTCTGCCGATTTCAATGAAATCAATACAACTTCAGCAGCAAATAGATTTGATATTATCGCGTATTATTTAATGGAAAATTTCAAATGGATTGGCAATGGACCTTTTGACTATTGGAATCCACGCACAGGGTTTAATCATTTTATCAATTTTAGTCAATATATTTGGTTTTACAATGATTTAGGCATAATAGCGGTGTTATTAATTCCGTATCTTTTTTATAAAATCATGAGAACTGCCCCTTGTTTATCTCTTGATAAATATATACTGTTCGGTATGATTACTGTGTATTCTCTGTTTACGAATACCTTGAGTGACTTAGCGTTTATGTTTACCTATTCACTATTCATTTTAAATCCCGTAAAAGTCATAAAAAAATAAACTATAATGAATATAACATGTATCCCCTATAATGAATGGCGGAAGATAGAGATGGAAGGAGTCCACACGCGCGATAGCCATATTATTGAACATCTGGGTAAGAGAGCGGATGTAGATACTGTCTTGGTCATCAATCGTCCGATTTCTTATACCGAAATTTTTTTGAAAAGAAGATCAAAAAAGTTGAAAGGAAAGATAGTCCTTCGCTATAAGAATGCAACTCTATATCAAGTAGCGGAAAAGACATTTGTTTTGGATTATATATCCAATGATATTTTAGGGCCTATTATCCAAAAGAAAACATGGTTTTTTCAACAATTTGACGCTTTGTGCTTGTTTGAAGCATATAAAAGATCGTTGGATTTTTTAAATTTGAAGCAAAGTATTGTGATTGCTCAGAGTGTCTTTGCGAGTAAGTTTGTTAGCAAATTAACGGAACCCTGTGTTTTTGATGCATGGGATAATGTACTTTTATTTCCGTCTAACAGCAGTATGAGAGATGTGTTTTTTCAAGCTTATCAATCAATGGCGAAAATGTGCCCTGTTTGGATAACTAACTCAGACGAAAATATAAAATATTACAAGACTCACTATAACGTGGAGCAATGCTTTTTAGTGAAGAATGGTGTTGATGTGGATATTTTTGAAAAGGAGTATCCCATGCCACATGATTTAGTTGGGATTCCCCGGCCTATTATTGGTTTTGGAGGGCGTATTTCTCATCTTGTAGATTTTAAATTACTAAATTATTTAACAGAAAAGCATTCTGAGAAAAGTTTTGTTTTGATAGGAGAACTATTAGCTAAAGAGGTATTCGAAAAGATAGAACAACGAAAAAATGTATATTATTTAGGTAATAAAACTTATTCCGAATATATTGCTTACATTAAAAACTTTGATATAGGAATAGTTCCGTATGTTGTACAGAAATTGCAACATGGAGGAGATAGTATAAAAGTGTATGAATATTTAGCTGCCGGTCTGAAGGTGGTAGGTGTGCCTGCCGGTGGTATGCAAGATTTAGGCGAATATATTTTTCTATCTAAAACTTCGGAGGAGTTTTCTGATAATATAGACAAAGCATTATCTTCAAAAGAAACAATTTGTTTGTCGGATTTCTATACATGGAATAATAAAGTGAACACAATTATCAATATTTTAAAATCATCAATAAAATGAATAGCAACAATCGTATTGCAATAATTGGCTTAGGTTATGTTGGATTGCCTTTGGCTGTAGAATTTGCAAAGAAATATCAAGTCTTAGGTTTTGATGTTAATTTACATAGAGTTGAAGAGTTAAAAACAGGTAAAGATTATACATTGGAAATTGAACCTAATGAGCTTCAGAATATTCTACAAAAAAATGACGGAAATAGCGGGTTGAGTCTGTCTAATAATGATCACGATCTACGAATGTGTAATGTTTTTATTGTGACGGTTCCTACTCCAATTAATAAGTTCAAATCACCGGATTTGACCCCGCTAATAAAAGCAACAGAAATGGTTGGTCGAGTATTAAAAAAAGGAGATGTGGTTATTTATGAGTCGACGGTCTATCCCGGATGTACAGAAGAGGATTGTGTTCCTGTCTTGGAAACGGTTTCCGGTTTGAAATATAATAAGGATTTTTTTTGTGGCTATTCTCCAGAACGGATTAATCCGGGAGATAAAGTGCATACTTTGCGTACGATTAAAAAAGTCACATCCGGTTCAACCCCCGAAATAGCGGAGTTTGTAAATAATTTGTATGGCTCAATAATCGAAGCGGGAACGCATAAAGCTTCGAGTATAAAAGTCGCCGAAGCGAGTAAAGCCATCGAAAATGCTCAACGAGATTTGAATATTTCTTTTGTTAACGAGTTGGCTTTTATATTTGATCGTATGGGTATTGATACAACAGATGTTTTGGAAGCAGCAGCTACTAAGTGGAATTTTTTGAAATTTAAACCGGGTTTGGTGGGAGGACATTGTATAGGCGTAGACCCGTATTATCTTGCCCATAAAGCACAAAACTTAGGCTATAATCCTCAAGTTATCCTGTCGGGTCGTAGTGTGAATGACAGTATGGGGGCATTTGTTGCCAATAAAGTGGTGAAATTGATGATAAAAAAGGATATTGCGGTTCGCGGATCCAAACTTTTAATTTTAGGTTTCACGTTTAAAGAAAATTGTCCGGATATAAGAAATACCAAGGTAATAGATATTTATAATGAATTATTGTCTTATGAAATAGATATAACAGTATTTGACCCATGGGCTGATCCTGAGAATGTAAATAATGTGTATGGTATTAATATTTTAAATAAACAACCTGATTTGGAGCAATTTGATGTTATTGTACTGGCTGTTGCACATAATCAATTTTTGACCATAGATTATGGTCGGTGTAAGGATCAGAATATTGTTGTTTTTGACACGAAAGCATGTTTAGATCGCTCCAATGTTGATGCTCGTTTATAAATAGATAGAATAATGCTCAAAGTTTTAAGTAATTTAATTATCAATAAGTTAGGAAAAGTTAATTATTCTATTGATGAAAATGTTTCATCTTTGGCATTATGGACTATCTTATGTTCCCGCTTGATGGCCGTTATTCGAGGATGTGGTAAGAGAGTATTCTTTAAACATTCGGAAGGTATTATGTTTGTCGGTCACAATACAACCATAAGGCATGCTCATTTGATTTCAGCCGGACGCTCTTTATCCATAGGAAGTTATGTGAAGATAGATGCTTTGTGCAAAAAAGGAATACGATTGGGAAATAACGTTACCATTAAAGACCATACCATAATAGAATGTTCAGGAGTAATGCGATATTTGGGAGAAGGCCTCATAATAGGAGACAATGTAGGTATTTCTCAATATTGTTTTATCGCAGTTAGGGGAAATATTTCTATTGGGTCAAATACGATTATAGGACCCGGCGTTTCGATTTTTGCAGAAAATCATAATTGCAGCAGAACGGATATTCCTATTGTAGAGCAAGGAGAAACGAGAGGGGATGTTACTATTGGAAGTGATGTATGGATAGGTACTCGATGTACCATATTAAGTGGTGTGACTATTGGAGATCACTCCATTATCGCTGCCGGAAGTGTCGTAACTAAAGAAGTACCTCCTTATGCTGTTGTTGGAGGAGTCCCTGCAAAAATAGTTAAAATGAGAATATGAAAATAGCCATTATTAGTACACGTGGCATCCCGAACAACTACGGCGGATTTGAACAGTTTGCCGAATACCTTTCGGTGGGACTGGTCAAGCGCGGTCATGAAGTTACCGTATATTCCCCTCATTTTCATCCTTACCGGAAGGATGACTACAAAGGGGTTTCCATCAAGTATATTTATAGCCCTGAACATTGGATGGGAGCTTCTACGGGTAGTTTTGTTTATGATTTTCTTTCGTTGCGCGATGCCTTGAAAAAAGAGCAGTTTGATATTCTTTATGTGACCGGTTACACAAGCATTGTTCCGGCTTATCTTTGGTTTGATGTGGCTAAAGTGAGTTATCCCTTAGTGGTTACCAATATGGACGGTTTGGAATTTAAGCGGGCAAAATTTAATCGCTATGTTCGTAGATTTTTGGAATGGGAAGAGCGTATGACTTTGCGCCACAGTCACTTTTTGATTTCCGATAATGAAGGTATTCAGTCGTATTATAAAGAAAAGTATGATCTTGATAGCCGTTATTTAGCTTATGGTGCCACTGTGTATGATGATTATGATGTAGCTATCTTGAAGGAATTTTCGATAGATCCGAATGATTATTTACTTTTGATTGCTCGTATGGAGCCGGAGAATAATATTGAAGCATCTATTGATGGTTATTTACATTCGGAGCAACAAACCAAGCGGCCTTTGATTGTTGTTGGGAAAACCAATACCTCATACGGTAAATATCTGACAAATAAGTATGAGGACAATCCAAATGTTCGTTTTGTTGGTGGTATTTATGACTTTCGTAAAATCAATTCACTTCGTCATTTTTCGTCTGCCTATTTTCATGGGCACAGTGTTGGTGGTACGAATCCTTCGCTATTGGAAGCGATGGCTGCCGGCTGTTTTATATTAGCCCATGACAATTGTTTTAATGCAACCGTATTAAAAGAAAATGCTTTCTATTGGTCGAATGTGACTGATATTACTTCGCTGCTGAATCGTTTGGATACGCTACTGAATGAGTCGAAAGATAAATTTGTGACAGGTAATGTAGAAGAAATCCGATGTAATTATTCGTGGGAAAAATTGATTGATTCGTATGAGAAATACTTTCAAGAGATTTTAAAATTAAGCTAAACGCATTAATTTATTGACAAATCAATCCGAATTATTTATCAATACGTTGACAAATAATAGCACATTTGAATAATGAAAAAAGTTTCTTTACCCATACGTACTGAATTTCTTGCCGATGTAAGAAATATCATCGCCGTTTCACGTGAGAATGCCATACGCAGTGTGGATTTTACTCGTGTAGTCATGTATTGGAAGATTGGCGAACGTATTGTCGTTGAAGAACAGCAAGGGAAGAAACGAGCGGATTATGGCAGCTATTTACTGAAAAATCTGGCAGATGTGTTGGAGCCTGAATTTGGAAGCGGTTTTTCTGTCAGGACACTGGAACAGTGTCGTCAATTTTATCGACTCTATCCAATTGCGAACGCACTGCGTTCGCAATTCAACTGGTATCAGTATCGGCTTCTTATTCAAATAGATGATGCGGAGAAAAGAGAGTATTATGAATATGAGTCTTTGCATAATGCATGGACGGGCAGAGAGTTAGAGCGACAAATAAATTCAAATCTTTATGAGCGGTTGTTATTGAGTAATGATAAACAAGCTGTCTTGGAAGTTGCTCGTAGAGAGCGTATACCTGCGCAGCCGAGTGAGATTATTAAAGACCCGATGGTGTTGGAATTTTTAGGTTTGAAACAAGAGGCGGCTTATTATGAGAAAGACTTGGAAAGTGCATTAATTACTCATTTGCAAGATTTTTTATTGGAATTAGGTAATGGATTCTCATTTGTTGCCCGTCAGAAACGCATCTTATTAG
>JAISHE010000049.1 GCA_031262745.1 Culturomica sp.
AAATCGAGTAGGAGGAACGGGATTATTTCCCGTTCCGTCCTCTCACACCACCGTACGTGCCGTTCGGCATACGGCGGTTCTTTATTTCCGATGCAATTTACCGTAGTATTGAAGAAAGCTGGGATAGCCCGCCTTGCGCAACCGCTCATTGGTGATGGTGGTTGACAGGATATAACTACCCGCGATGCGCCAATAACCCAGACGTGTGTTGGCATATTCCCATGCCTTACCTTTATTAAGACCACATCGCCTAAGATTGGCAAACTTCGTTTTCATTTTCTTCCAATATTTCCATATACACATCCTGATACGGCGACGAAGCCATTCGTCCGTCCTTTGAAGACGGGATTGCATGTCAGCTAAGTGGAAGTATCCCACCCAACCACGAATAAACCATCTCAACTCCTGTTTCAGTCGGGCGTAACCCTTACCGCTGCTCCTGCTCGTTAATTCCCGTATGCGGGTTTCCATTTTGGAGTAGCTCTTGGGGTGAACGCTCAAACGCCATTCGCCTTTACTCTTGTAAAAAGAGTAGCCCAAATATTTCATACCACACACATAGCCTACGGTCGTCTTCTTACGATTTACACGTAGGTAGAGTTCCTCCTCTATGTACTTCGTTATACTCTCTTTCTCTCGTTCGGCTCCACGCTCACTCTTGTAGAATATCATACAATCGTCTGCATAGCGAACAAACTTATGACCACGACGTTCCAATTCCTTGTCCAATTCATTCAACATGATATTTTCGATTGAGTATATATGTTTGAACTTTTCTACCAAAAAGCAAGTATGCTCAATCGCATATCGAAAATAACGAAACATCAAGTTGAAAGAGATTGATCCGATTTTTTTCTCATCTCATTTTTATTACTTTTGTAAAATTAAAATCAGATAATATGTTACGTCCAAACTATCTGCAAGAAGGAGATTACGTTGCATTAGTGTCTCCGGCAGGACACATAGACGGGAGTTGTGTTGAAAATGCAACCGAGTTACTACAATCTTGGGGATTAAATCCGATAGTAGGTAGAAATGCCGAAAAACAATACGGTTTCTATTCAGGTACTGATGAGGAACGAATTGAAGACCTCCAATGGGCGATGGATAACGACGAAATCAAAGCAATATTTTGCACTCGTGGAGGATACGGTTGTATGCGAATCGTTGATAAGTTGGACTATTCCAAATTTCAAGGAGAACCGAAATGGGTAGTTGGTTTCAGCGATATCACCGTGCTATTGTCAAAAATAACTTCGCTCGGAATTGAAAGTATGCATGCACCTATGCCACAAACTTATTCCGACACCGACAAAGATGCACTTACACGCCTCAAAGAAATGCTTTTCGGTGAAGTAAAAAATTATTACATACCTACAAACCATTTGAATCGCATCGGATTTGTAAGCGGAGAATTAACCGGTGGTAATTTGTGCATACTCAACTGTATACGTTCCACAAACATAGAGCATAATTCCCATAATTCCATACTGTTTATAGAAGATGTAGGGGAAAATCTATATGCCGTAGACAGAATGATGCAAAGCTTCAAACTTTCCGGAAGGCTGGAAGATTTACAGGGTTTGATCGTCGGTGCTTTCACTGAAATAAAGAACAACAACTTTACCAAAGATGCCTACGAGCTTATCAGAGAAGCTGTTGATGAATATGAATTTCCCGTATGTTTCAACTTTCCTGCCGGTCATATTCACAACAACTATCCGTTAATTATGGGAGCGTCGGTGTGTTTAAATGTAGAAACATCCGGTGCGGAGGTGATTTTTCAAGATATTTAAAAGTTAGAAACATGAAAATATTAATTCCTATAATATTTATATGTGCAATGTTGTCATGCACCGATGATGCTGTTTTCAAAGATTATAAGAATATGTACAACGAAGAGTGGTGCATAAACGATACGGCGAAATTCAATGCTGTTATAGACACAAACAATATTTATAATGTTAATATCGCAATACGTCATACAACCGATTATGAAATGGCAAATATGTGGTGTTTTTTCACAATGAGTGATTCAACAAGTGTTATCCGTAAGGACACGGTTAATATTCCGATAGCAGAACCGGACGGTAGATGGCTCGGCAAAGGCTATTCACTAAAAACAGTCGTTCACTCGCTCTATCCTAATGGTTTGAACATTGAAAAAGGCTCCTATATTTTCACGATAGAGCAAGGCATGCGGACACGCTGTCTCAAAGGTGTTAAAGACGTGGGTATTGTTGTTGAAACTTTAAATTCCGGTTCAAGTGGCAAAAAATAAATTAGCCAAATTTGCCGAAATGGATACTTTACAAAACGTATTTCAACCGGCACATTTAGACATTCTGCGCACAGATCATCCGTTAAAAGGCAAATGGAACGAGGAAATCTTCGGCAACGATAATCAGATTGTTCTTGAAGTGGGTTGTGGCAAAGGAGAATACTCTGTTGCACTTGCCGAAATGTATCCGCAAAAGAATTTTATAGGAATTGATATGAAAGGTGCTCGAATATGGCATGGTGCAAAATATGCTCTTGAAAACAAAATTTCAAATGTGATTTTTATACGCACTTATGCGGAAATGCTTTCGTCGCTTTTTGCTACCGATGAAATCTCCGAAATATGGATTACATTTCCGGATCCTCAAATGTCAAAAGCCCGCAAAAGACTAACGGGCAGTCGATTTCTTTCGCAGTATACAAACTTTATTAAGAATGACGGCGTTATCCATCTCAAAACCGACAGTGATTTTTTATACACCTACACTTCGGAATTAGTGAAAACCAATAAATTTGATACATTGGTCAACACAAACGATCTTTACAATTCAAATTTGAATAATCCGATATTGGGAATTAAAACTTTCTACGAAAATCAATGGTTGTCAAGAGGTAAGAAAATAAAATATATCAGTTTCAAATTAAAAAAAGCGGAGAAAATCATAGAACCGGATATTTTATTGGAAAAGGACGATTACCATAGCGAAGCAAGATATATGACACCCCGAAAGAACACAAATCAAAAGATATGAGTAAACGAGTACTAATGGCAATGAGCGGAGGCATCGACAGTAGCGTTGCCGCAATATTGCTTATGGAACAAGGTTACGAATTGGTTGGTGCCACATTTCGCACTTTCGACAGCATTTCTACGGCTTGCATGGAGAGAGAAAAAGGTTGTTGCAATGTAGATTCTATTTTTGAAGCTAAACAGATGGCGAAAAATCTGGGATTTGAACATCATGTTTTAGATTTGCGACAAGAATTTAAAGAAACCGTCATCGCAAACTTTATAGATGAATATTTACATGGTCGCACACCAAATCCATGCGTGATATGCAACTCTGTAATCAAGTGGGGACGGATGATTGAGGTTGCAAACCAACTGAATTGCGACTACATTGCCACCGGTCATTATGCTCGCATCTCTTTTGAAAACAGTCGCTATTTTCTAAAAAAAGGCATAGATACACGAAAAGACCAAACTTATTTTCTTTGGTCGCTCACTCAAGAAAATCTTGCCCGCACTCTCTTTCCTCTCGGTAGTCTCACTAAAACCGAAGTAAGAAAAATTGCCGCCGAACACGGTTATGACAAACTTTCTCACAAAAGCGAAAGTCAGGAAATTTGCTTCGTTACAAACAATGACTACCGCAGTTTTCTGGTTGACAACGTTCCGAATTATGCAGAAAACTATCCACAAGGTGATTACGTTGACACTTCCGGTAAGCCACTCGGCAAACATAAAGGTTTCCCGAATTACACCATCGGTCAACGTAAAGGTTTAGGTATTGCACTTGGTGAGCCTATGTTTGTAGTGGCTATAAAACCGGATACAAATCAAGTGGTACTCGGCAAAAAAGCAGAACTTCAAGCGGATTTTCTAACAGCCACAAAAATTAATCTAATGAAATACGGCAATCTACCGAATAATTTAGAAGCCACCGTGCGTATACGCTACCGAAATAACGGCATTCCGGCTACAATTGTTGAAGATAACGGGAAACTGTTGATTAGTTTCCTCTCTCCGGCTGATTCGATAACTCCGGGTCAAAGTGTGGTAATTTACGAAAATGATGATGTTGTAGGGGGTGGAATAATCGAATAAACAATTAGTTATGAAATCAGGATTTTTTATATGGATGCTCATTTTCTATCTTTTAGGAAACATCTATATCTTTTGGCGAATTTGGCAAATGCTTCCGTTCCACAATCTCACAAGCAAAATTGTGTACATTTTTTGTGCATTGCTTTTGTGTTCTTCATTGTTTATGGGCATGTTTCTAAGTGCAAGAAACGTTCTACCCATGTCGCTAAACTCCGCACTATATCAAATCGGCAGCACTTGGATTATAATTTTTCTTTATCTATTGATGTTCATTCTTTTGAGAGACATCATTCTAATTTTTATTCCCAGATACATTAGAAACAACGGAAACTTTCACGCAATAACAGGTTTCATATCCTTAGGGTTTGCTTTATTATTGCTGATATACGGACATATCAATTACTTGCATAAAAAACATATAGAAATAAATATTTCATCCGAAAAACTCACTACGGAGAAATTGAAAATTGTGGCAATAAGTGATTTACATCTTGGCTACAACATTGGTAACAATGAACTTGCTAAGTGGATTAAAATAATCAACAATCAAAATCCCGACATAATTCTAATTGCCGGCGACATAATTGATAACAATGTTGAGATATTGGAAAAAAGAAACACTTCGGATATATTGCGTCAATTACATTCAAAATACGGCGTATACGCATGCTTCGGTAACCACGACTATTTCGGAGGTGATCTGCGTCGCAATGAGAAGTTTATAACTGATAGCGACATCACTTTATTAGCAGATACCACAATGCAAGTTGCAGGCATTTCAATCACCGGCAGAGCTGATCGCAGTGATCGGCGACGTAAACCACTCAAAGAGTTAGTTGCTACATCCGATACAAGTAAATTTTCTATTCTACTTGATCATCAACCTTACAACCTAAATCAAGCAGTAGAAAACGGTATTGATCTGCAAATATCGGGTCATACACATCGCGGTCAAATATTTCCTATAAATTTACTTACCGACCGAATGTACGAACTTTCTCACGGCTACATGCAACGCCATTCCACACATTTTTACGTGTCCTCCGGAATAGGTATTTGGGGCGGAAAATTTCGTATAGGCTCTCAATCAGAATACATTGTAATAAATTTGAATCACCCAAACTAAATCCCTAACAAAAAAATCTTCTACTAAATTTGAAGATTAGTACATTATTTATATCTTTGCACCGCACTTGAAAAAAGGACTCGTAGCTTAATGGATAGAGCACTTGGTTACGGCCCAAGAGGTTGTGGGTTCGACTCCCGCCGAGTTCACCGACTCCATCCGGTTTCACCACCGGTTGGAGTTTTTTGTATAATCGAATTGTTATATGGCAGCAAAGATTAACGACCTCACTCAGGGCAGCATTTTCAAAGGCTTGTGGACAATGGCTATACCGTTAATAGGTGCTTCTTTTGTACAAATGTCCTACAACATCATCAATATGTTATGGTTAGGGCATTTGGGAAGCAATAACGTAGCAGCTGTCGGTGCCGCATCATTTTTTACTCTTTTCTGCAATTCTATTTCCATGATAACCAAAACCGGTGCTGAAATCACGGTAGCTCAATCTATTGGTGCCCACGATAAAGAAAAGGCTCTCAGTTATGCCAATCAAAACATCACATTGTCAACTTGGCTCGGTTTAGGTTCCGTGCTACTGCTGATTATAACAGCATCACCATTTATTAACTTCTTTCATTTCGAGCAAGAAATCGCAGAAAAAGGCGTGAATTACCTGCATTTAGTGGCACCCGGCATCTTTTTCCAATTCAACAGCAACACTTATAGCGGAATTTACAACGGCATGGGCGACAGTCGCACTCCATTCAAGATAACATCAATAGGTCTCATCTTAAATCTTATTCTCGATCCTCTACTTATTTACGGATGGGGTATTCTACCCGCTTTAGGCACAAACGGAGCTGCCATTGCAACAAGTATTTCACAAGCGGTAGTTTTTCTAATATTTGTGAAATCAATATTTGCGCGCAAATTCGGTTTAGGAAAAGTGAAATTTATTTGTAAAATCATCAAACAGCAGTCTACCAAAATTATTAAAATTGGTCTCCCCGGCAGTCTCCAAAGAGTATTATTTTCCGTATTTGCCCTCACTTTAGCAACAATTGCTGCCGAGTGGGGAGCTGTTGGCGTTGCGGTACAAAGCATCGGAGCACAAATCGAAGCTATTTCTTGGCTCACGGCAACAGGATTTTCAACCGCACTTGCAACTTTTGTCGGTCAAAACTACGGTGCAGGAATGTTTGAACGAATACGGAAATGCTACAGAATGACAATGCTAACAGCAGGTTCGATAGGCTTGGTTGCTACATTTATTTTCTATTTTTATAGTACCGACATTTTCGCCCTATTTGTCATAGAACCCGAAGCCATAGCAGAAGGTGGCAGATACCTTAAAATTCTTGCTCTTTCACAAATATTCATGATAACGGAATACGTCGCAACCGGAGCATTCAGCGGTTTCGGACGCACAATACCTCCCTCTATAGTCGGTATCTTATTCACCGGCGGCAGAATTCCACTGGCACATTTCCTTACGTCATTCTCATCTCTGGGACTTTCAGGCGTTTGGTGGAGTATAACTATCTCCAGCATTTTTAAAGGCACTGTACTACCTATATGGTATCACTATTTCAAAAAACGATAACACGATTAACGGAAGCCGCTCCCGATAGCTCTGCTACCTGCCAGCCGACAAGCCGGCTGCTCCTCCGAACATGTTCGCAATCTCTCCGGATGTACGGGCGGGGTCTGCCCGCCCCAAAAATGATACCCACCCCGAATATGTACGGGCGTATGGCATACGCCCGAAAACCCTCTCTCGGCAAGGGGTTTTGACAATGGGTTTAAACCCATTGTTATTGTTTGGCACAAAAAAAGCAGATGAACATTGTTCTTGCTTCATAAACCTCAAACACTTACTAAAAAAAGTTTAATCCGCTCGGACAAAAGTCCATCTGCTACACTCTACGCTCTATACTCTAATCTCTACACTCTAATCACTAATCACTAAAGTCTACGGCACCACGCTGCTTTGTATCTCGCCGAAATGTCCCATTTCGCCTTTGGTGTTCTGCCAAGCGAGGGCGAAGTAAACGGTTTTCCCGCGCTGTTCTTCTTCAAAATCCAATGTTATGGGCGACTTAGTGTCTAACAGTGAGTTGGTAAACACCTTTATACTTGTGGGAGGCGTGTCGCTAACTATCCACTTCACCACTGCTCCCTGAACGCCGGCGGGTTTCGCGCGACGGTCGCTATCCGAATCGCGGAAAGAAATGGTGATGCAACGAACTGTGTTGCGATCAATCTTCGTTACGTCGGGAACTGTGTCGGGCACGGGAACAGGTGTGTGAGTCGTTTTGTGTACGGGTAAGCCCATATCTAACCTCTCCGTGTCGCTCACCTTCGGATTATAGGTGATATAACACTTTATAACCGTTCTCAACTGCTTTTCATAATCTTTGCGGACAAGTCGCTTTGTCTGCACGGCAGCACTTGTTTTGGTTGCCGGATTCATTACTGCCGAATAGGCTGCATCCCACTTCGCTTGAAGGGCGGTCGTTGTTGTTACCACATCTGCGGGAATTCCCCACGATTCAGCATTTTTTTCAACTGCGTTTACTACAACACTCTGGAAAGTGTTGAATTGGGCATCTGCGCCCGGAATTACGTCTGAACTCATAGCTTTCTGTTTTTTAAATTAATACTAAATATACTGATCATCAAATCTATAAGCAAGGTTTCCGAACATATCCGCAATCTCTCCGGATGTACGGGCGTATGGCATACGCCCTCCGCCAACTCCTCCCAACATGTTCCCGGACTTTAAAAACATTCCGCCAACTCCTCCGAACATGTTCCCGGACTTTAAAAACATTCCGGCAGCTTCTCCGAACATGTTCCCGGACTTTAAAAACATTCTGCCAGCTCCTCCCAACATGTCCGCAGACTTTAAAAACATTCCGGCAGCTCCTCCCAACATGTTCGCAGTCTCTCCGGATGTAGGGGCGTATATAGACAAGGGGTTTAAACCCCTTGCTGACGGATATCGCCACCACCTTTTTCATGCTCCCGCGTATGTAAACATAACGCCACCAGAAAGGGTGCATCTGCTCCAAAAGCAACTTGCGACGGATTTTATAGGTGGAACAATGCAACAAAATGCCGAGATAAGAATTTACCGAAGATACAAAAGCTGCCACCTCCGACGGCAGCGGATCGCGCTCGGCTATCAAACGGTTGAAACTGCTCATGCAGGCATAAAAATTGCCCTTAGTGCGATTGAGAATATAACGGCGGTGGGGCAAAATATACGCACCCAGAAAAGCCACTCCCTTAGTGTAATGTTGCAAATAAATCTTATTAGGATGCAAAATAAGCTCATTCCTGCCACTCAAATACTCACGTATCACCGGTATTATCTCCGTCAACCGTTCACGACTTTCATGAACGAAAATCATATCGTCAACGTAGCGACCGTAGTACTCCATGCCAAGCTCATCCTTCACAAAATGGTCGAAATCGTTCAAATAAACATTACCGAAAAGTTGAGACGTCAAATTACCTATCGGCAAGCCGCAATCCTCACGGGCATAAAAAAGACTCTTACTGCGGGGAAGATCGCTCCAGTCGCTACTCCTGCCGCGTATCTTGCAATTCTTAGTCGGGTCGTTGAAAATAACTATCTTCAAAAGATACTCCACAAGCTCGTAATCAAACCTACACTCCTGCTTATGCTCCTCCAAAATCGCCATCACCTTTTCACACAAAAGCCTACGGTTCATACTCATAAAATAGCCCTTAATATCAAGCTTCAAAACATAACAATCCCTCGTGTAGTCGGCAGAACATCTGCGAATAAACTCATCAGCCCGCTTCACACCGTAGAGCGTACCCTTACCCTTGCGACAACTGTAAGTGTCATTTATAAAATGCCGTTCAAAAATAGGAACTATATAATTACACAAAAAATGGTGGATGACTCTATCGCGGAAATCCGCTGCAAAAACCTCGCGCTTCACGGGTCTCGACACCACAAAACAGATGCCGGCAACGGGTTTGTAACGACGTTCGATAATCTCATTAAACAACTCGAAAATCTTAGCTTCCATTTCCACTTCAAACAGCAAAGCATTGCGCGTATTTCTCTTATTACTGCGCGCAGTGTAGTAAGCTGCAAATAAATCTTCCAAAATCTTCGTTTCGTTCATAGGTTTAAAGTATCATTTCCAAGCAGACAACGGACGGAGAAGCCGTTCGACTTATTGTTGGTGTTACGGTTGACCCTCGCCTCATTGTAGTTCAGATTCCGGTTCCACGCATTGGAAGAACTGTTCTCTGATGACGACCACCAGTTTCCGTTCGTGCCAACGTTGTTGAACGTACCACCGGAGTTATTCCGGTTGCCACCCGCCTTCACAACCTTTTTATCTTTCCGAGTTACCTCTCGGAGGTTGCCGAAATAATAACGCACTCTCTCGAACCCGCTATCTGCGTAGTTCAAAACTCCCGCGTATATTCCCAATAAACCTCTCATCTCAATATATAGAATCATCCACCTTTTTAAAATCTCTCCGTACATTGACAATGGGTTTAAACCCATTGTTTATTTCGTAGGGGCGTTGCATGCAACGCCCAAAAACAATGAAAATATGCGCGATGTACGGGCGGGGTCTGCCCGCCCAATTGAAAACGGCAGCTCCTCCGAACCCCGCCCCTACATTGATTTCTGCCATCCTGCCAATTGTTTCGACACATTTTCAACAAGAAGATTGATGTGCGTAAACTTCTTCAAACCTATCTGCTTCATATCCATCATCAAACGCAAATAAATACGAAACGTCGCCAAATGCTGACGGGCTTCAAAAATCTTCTCGCTCTTATCCCTCAACGTATTAGCAACATAAATCAACTTAACCGTCTCCAACACTTCTTTCTTCATATCCTCGCCTATCGTATACTTATACTCACGTGTCAAATTCTTAACCAAAATAAACAAAGCCAAAAGCAAATCATAACTCGCCTTAAAAACAGGCAATTCCTCATAAAGTCCCATTATCTAACTTCTTTAAGCGTTCCTGCAAATCAATCAAAAACATCTGCACATCCAAAGGGGATTTCTGCAATATCGGAAAATCTCGAAGAGACTTCAAAATTTCCTTCGCTCCATCACCCAAAGGCGGCGAGGGCAAAGGTGTCGGCAGATGAATCGTATCCTGACGGACAACTTCCGCACACTTACAAGCGGAAAACCAATCAAGATATCCCTGCTCATAATCGGCAGGGAGTTCATCTGCCAAAACCCCTCCCACTTCTGTTTCGCTAACATCCAAATTGCCACACAATTCCTGCATGCGAAACACAAACTCTTTCAACATCTTATCCGGAAATCCCACACTCACAACCTCACTCTTCATTTCCTTCACATACTTTTTCTTCACAACATACACTTTAACCAAACGGCTAAAATTATATGCCGAATAATTATAAGCCTTCCAAAACATGCCCTCCTTATACAAATTCAGGCTCGAAGGCTTCTCGCTATCTATTTTATCTCTTAACAACATGATTATATATTTTTATACCCGTTTCATTCAAATAAAAAAGCTAAATTGTGCAGAGAAAAGGAATTATATTAATGGTTAATTATGAATAAATACAATGCCGAAATACACCATCGCCGTTCAATACGATTGAAAGAATACGATTATTCACAAAAAGGATTATATTTTATAACCATTTCCACGCACAACCGAGAATGTTTGTTCGGCGAAATTTCGGACGGCGAAATGTGTTTGAATAAAATAGGAAAAATTGTGGTAACCGAATGGGAAAAATCCGTACACATTCGTTCCGAAATCAAATTACACACATATATTGTAATGCCCAACCATTTCCACGCAATTGTTGAAATCATTCGCATTGATAATGTAGGGGCGTATGGCATACGCCCGAATAACAATGAAAATATGCACGATGTAGGGGCGTATGGCATACGCCCAAAAAATGCCGCCGATACATCGGGCGTATGCCCAAATAATAAATCGGGCGTATGCCATACGCCCCTACGGTCGCCATCGAAAACGGTGGGGGCATTGGTACGCGGTTTTAAATCGGCGGTTTCCAAACAATTGGGGTTTTCCGTTTGGCAACGAAATTA
>JAISHE010000003.1 GCA_031262745.1 Culturomica sp.
TGCCAAGCGTCATCAAGCCCCCTTGTGTACTTACCAAAAACCCAAACTGCGTCCCAATTAAAGTCATCTCGCCACGAATGATCCCAAGACAATGAAAATGAAATCATTATACTGTCGCCGTTAAAACTTACGCTCGGTTTTGAATTGAACCTCACATTATTAGCTAAAACATTTGTGCTCAACAGGATACAGGCACAAATTAAAAAATTGCGAAATCCATGGGTTTTTGAGGCTCAAAAATCGGTGAAAATCAAGGAAATAGGGTTGTTTGCAAAAAGAAGTTAACTGCTACATTTTTAAAGAATTAAACTAAGTGTAAAATGAATGTGGAAGAGACCGAAAAAGGGAAAAAAAGAGGCGAAATAAACCATGTTTTTTGCAAAGAAACTATTGCAATGCAAATGTAAAAAATAATCTTTAATATTGGCAAGTTTTGTTGCAAGTTTCCGCTAAAACACCTACTTTTGCCGACGATAACAATTAAGGGGTGCCCTAATATTACGGGCTGAGATCATACCCATTGACCTGATCCGGGTAGTGCCGGCGTAGGGAAGATAAGAAAAGTCCCCCTTTTCTATATTAATTTAAAACTTTGATTGTCATGAAGAAACATGCAATGACAGCTTGCCTTTTGGCGGCAACATTAGGTGTCTGTGCTCAGACACAAGAAAAAGACAGTTTGAAAACCATTCAACTGCAAGAAGTTACAATTGTTTCCACTCGCGCCAATGCCGTTACACCTGTGGCATACAGCAATGTGAGCAAGGAAGACATTAAAAAACAAAATTTCGGGCAGGATATTCCCTACCTGCTTAGTTTCACGCCGTCGGTACTCACAACGAGCGATGCCGGCGCAGGTGTCGGCTACACAAGCATTCGCATCAGAGGCACGGATGCCACACGCATCAATGTAACCACCAACGGTGTCCCTATGAACGATGCCGAAAGCCACACAATTTACTGGGTCAACACTCCCGACCTTGCATCTTCTTTGCAAGACATGCAAATACAACGCGGAGCAGGAACTTCCACAAACGGTGCCGGTGCATTCGGAGGCAGTATCAACATGCGCACTCAGGGCATTTCTCTGACACCGTCGGCAGAGTTTTCAGGTTCCTACGGCTCTTTCAACACCCACAAGGAAACAGTGAAAGTGAGCACCGGTATTATGAACAACCGTTGGGGCTTTGATGCCCGCATTTCCAACATACACAGCGATGGTTATCGCGACCGTGCATTCTCCGACTTAAAGTCTTTCTTCTTTCAAGGCGGCTACTACGGCGATAAAACTTCCGTTAAGTTCATAACTTTCGGCGGCAAGGAAGAAACTTATCACGCTTGGGACGGTATCAGCAAAGAAATGTTGAAAACAAATCGTAAGTACAACCCCAACGGTGCAATAGAAGATGCCGACGGTAATGTTACGGGTTTCTACGACAATCAAGTGGATGTGTTCAAACAAACTCACTACCAACTGCTGCTCAATCACGAATTTGCCCCCTCCCTGCGTCTTAATCTTGCCTTGCACTACACCGACGGCAACGGCTACTATGAAGAATATAAAAACCGGCGAACCTTAGTCGAATACGATTTGCAACCTTTCTTCACGGACGGCTTGGAAATTAAAAAGTCCGATCTTGTGCGCCGTAAGTTGGTGAAAAGCGGTTTCGGAGGTGGTATTTTCTCTTTGGACTACAAAAAGGATAAAATCGAAGCATCCGTCGGAGGCGGTTTGAATTACTATGAAAACGCTCACTACGGACGAGTTGTTTGGGTGAAGAACTATCTGAATGACCTTTCTCCCGACCATGAATATTATCGCAACACCGGACGGAAAACCGACGGCAATATCTATGCCAAGACCACCTACAAAGTAACGCAGGCTATTTCACTGTATGCCGATTTGCAATACCGCTATCTGCGCTATCGCATCAGCGGGCGCGGTGATAATTGGGATTGGACGGCAACACCCGAACAAATGCAACAGCTTAACGTCGACGAAGATTTCCGGTTTTTCAATCCCAAAGCAGGTGTTTATTTGACACCCAACGAGCACAATTCGCTCTACGCATCCGTTAGCGTGGCTCATAAGGAACCTACACGCAATAACTACACCGACAATCTGCATCCGGTTCGTCCGAAAGCGGAACGTATGCTCGATTATGAAGCCGGCTACACTTATCTCTCTGCGGTTTTTAATGCCTCCCTGAACTTATACTACATGGATTACCTTAATCAACTCGTGCTAAACGGAGAGATGAACGACATAGGCGAACCGGTTACCGAAAATGTGAAGAACAGTTACAGAACCGGTGCGGAAATTGCTGCCGGAGCAAAAATTGCTACATTTCTGCGTTGGGATGTGAACGCCACTTTAAGTCGCAACCGAGTGAAACTCGCTTCGGGAAGTAATCCCATTTCCTTTTCGCCGGATTTTATGGCAAACAGTCTCATCTCCTTTGAGCATAAAAAGCTGTCGGCTTCTCTGCAAACCGGCTACGTCGGCAAACAGTATCTCAACAACGAGAACGATAAATCCTGCATGCTCGACGACTATATTGTCAGCAATTTTAATGTCGGTTATACCTTCTATATAAAAGGTATAAAGTCGCTAAATCTCGGTTTCACCGTCTACAACATCTTCAACGAAATGTATGAAAGCAACGGTTACGCTTCCGACGGTTACGCCGCTTATTATCCCAATGCCGGCATCAACGCATTGGCTCACGTTTCAATCGCTTGGTGATGACGGATCAAATACTTGAAATACTTGGTACTCTGGTCGGATTGATTTACATCCGGCTGGAGTACCGTGCAAGTATCTACCTGTGGATTACGAGCATTATCATGCCGACAATAAATATGTTTGTCTATTATAATGCCGGACTGTACGCCGATTTCGGTATCAACATCTACTATCTGATAGCTGCCGTCTACGGTTGGCTGATGTGGAAATACGGAAACAAAACCGCAAACACCTCCTCTAAGGAACTTCCAATCACCCGCATGCCTTTGAAATATTATTTGCCTTTGGCAGCTGTGCTGACGGCAACAACTTTGTTTATAGCTTGGATTTTAATACGGTTCACCGACAGCAACGTGCCGTGGTTAGACTCATTCACCACCGCCTTGTGCATCGTAGCTATGTGGATGTTGGCACGCAAGTACGTGGAACAGTGGTGGGTTTGGCTGCTTGTAGACTTAATAACGGTTGGACTTTACATTTATAAAGAATTATATTTTATTTCCGGATTATATGCCGTTTATTCAATTATTGCTATCTTTGGCTACCGTAAATGGGTGAAAATGATGAACGATAAAGCGATGAAAACATCTTTATGATTTTTGCGTATTAACGTGTGAAAACAAATGTTGCAATCCGTAACATCGCATATAACAAAGTAATATTTAATCTTATAATCATGAAAAACGACGAAAAGACAGAACCGGGTACCCCTACAATTGACGCTAAATACAAAATAGAGATCCTCGCGAAAGGTCCCTATATTGTTCACGGTAAACCGACTTTGGAACAAAAACGAATCATCAATAACGAAGACGGCGAACCTTGGGATTATATAAAAGACAAGTCATTCGAGATGCAAGAGGTTACAAGCCTGTGTCGCTGCGGCGAGTCAAAGAACAAACCTTATTGCGACGGTGCCCACACACATGCAAATTGGAATCCCGAATTAACCGCCCCAATGACTCCGTTATTAGAAGATGAAGATGCCCAAGTATATAGCGGACCGGATTATGATATGTTTGATAACCCGGATTACTGCGTGCACGTGGGTATTTGCATGGCTAAAAATGCAGCTTGGAGAGCTGTTCGCCACACCGACGATCCGGAACGAAAAGCAGTGTTGGAACACGAAGTGGAACGTTGCCCCTCAGGTCGTTTGAAACTGTTCAGCAAAGAAGAAAAGAAATTTATTGAGCCTGATTTGAAACCGTCATTGGCTATAATAGAAGATACAAAGAAAAAATGCAGCGGTCCGCTTTGGGTGATGGGCGGAATACCAATCGTGAGACCCGACGGAGAAACCTACGTTAGAAGAAACCGTGTAACCCTATGTCGCTGCGGACAATCTCATAATAAACCTTATTGCGACGGCAGCCACGTCGCCGAACAATGGAAAGATAATCTATGAGAAACATTATCACAATAGGAAGGCAATTCGGTAGCGGCGGGAGAGAAATCGGGAAAGCCGTTGCCGACGCATTAAACATTCCGTTCTACGACAAAGAACTGTTGCGCCGAGCATCACAGGAAAGCGGACTTAGAGCCGACTTGTTTGAAAAAGCGGACGAAAAGACATCAAGCATCTTACAGTCCTTTGCCATGAGCTTCTCAAACGGAGCATTCTATCAGCCTAATGACTACTTCACTGATAACACACTGTTTCAACTTCAATCGGAGGTGTTGCGGAAAATTGTCCACGAAGGTTCATGCGTAATCGTGGGACGATGTGCCGACTACATTTTGAAAGACGAAGCCGGTTTGACAAGTCTATTCATTCATGCCTATGACGCCGACAGAGTGGCACGTATATGCAAAGTCGAAAACATTTCCGAAAAGGAAGCACTTGACATGATGAAAAAGAAGGACAAAATGCGCGCCAATTACTACAACTATTACACCGACAAAACTTGGGGAGCAGCATCCTCCTACGGACTTTCCCTAAATTCGTCGCTAATAGGCGTGAACGGTTGTATAGCAGTGGTACAAGAATTTATTCAGCAAAGACAGAGATTAGGATAAGTCTGCGTGTATTATCTTTCAACTCTACCTATTCTCCATACACCGCTTTGACGAAATGCCGGAATTGTTTGGCGTTTGGCAGCGTTGGTTGAGGATGCTGCATTGAGTTCATTTTGTTTTATGTAGTCGGATAATTTTACAATCTCTTGCCCGCGCAAATATGTGAGTCGCTTGTTGAGCGACTCGGAAAGGGCAAGGTACATATAATCAACAAATTTATCGGACTTATGCCTGTCTCGCCATTGCTCAAAAATCGGGTAATATTCCTCGCTTTTGTTTTTGTTTTGGATAATTACCGGAGGATAACCTAAAGTTGCAAGTTGCATATTTATTATCACTCTACCTATTCGTCCGTTGCCATCACAAAAGGGGTGTATTGTTTCAAAGCGAAGGTGAAATTCAGCTATTTTTTCCAAAAAATATTTGTCGTCGTTGCTGTTATAATCTACAATCAAATCTTCGAGCAATGGCTTTACCAATTCAGGCGCGGGAGCAATATGCCAACCGACACGCACATATTCTCCGCTTTGCCTCACTCTCCCGGCATAGTCGTCATTTATTCCGCCCAAAAGCATTTGATGCAGCAATTCCAAATTTTGTACGGAAAGCTCATAATTAGGGCGAGTCCAAAGATATTTTATCACTCTGGCAAGGTTTGTAGCCTCATAGGTTTCGCGCAACGACACCTCGCGCATAAGAGCCTGTTCGAGCAATATTTTCTCGGTTTCTTTGAGTGTGAGCGTAGAATTTTCAATAGCGTTGGAGTTATACACCATTTCCGGAAGTTCCGCCTCGGTAATCATCTTCAACAAGTCATCATGCGAAGATTTCAGTTGCTCATACTCTTGTTTTAATATCTTTATTTTTTCTTTTTTAGTTTGGCTAATCATACAAAATTTATTTTACACTGCCACAAAGGTAGAAATTTATCGTGAATAAGTCCCATTTTGTTGCCTCCATTCACGCAATATTTCAATTTTTCCGTGAATGGAGAGTGAATTGTTGAGTGGATTCACGGAGAATTGCAACTACGGATTAATGCTTTTCTCCGTTTCGGGAAAATCCATTTAGAATTTTTTTTATCGTGATTTTATTTCATTCTCAATCCGGTTCAATTCTTCCAAGTCTGCTTTATCTGCTTGTTCGAGTTCGTATTTTTTGCGTTTCTCGTTGAACTCTTCATACACTTTATCCACATAGGCTTCCATTTGTTTGTTGGAGACTGTGCCCGTGCCTATGAGCAAGTTCTTTTTGTTGTAGGTTATAATGCCGTCCACATTTTCTCTCCAAAATTTCATGTTGAGGTCTTTTCTGCCTTTTGCTTGCAATTCGGCAGTTTCCAAAAAGATTACGACAAGACGATTTAGGGTGTCTATTTCGTCCTCCGAAAGGTAGTTTTTTGCAATATAAATATCCTGTTTTCTAACAATTTTACCTTTCCATGCCGTAAGAGCCATATTTGCGGCGTTGGCATCAGCACGAGACACAATAAGTTCGGCGGCTGTTTTGCCTGTGGTTGCAAAGAGGAGTTTGTTTTGCGTTTCGGCAAAAAACATCTGTGTTGCTTTGTCGGTGGCATCATAATCGCTCGAAAGGGCAAACAAATCACGTACTTTTTGATAAAACCGTTTTTCGGAAGCTCGAATATCTCGAATCCGTTCAAGTAATTCATCATAATAGTCAGGTCTGCCGTCGGGATTTTTGAGACGTTCATCGTCCATAACAAAACCTTTTTGCATATATTCTTTGAGTACCGTATTTGCCCAGCGGCGAAACTGCACACCACGCTTACTGCGCACCCTGAAAGCTACGGCAATAATCATGTCCAAACTATAAAATGTTACATTATACTGTTTGCCGTCGGCGGCAGTTGTTAAGTAATTCTTAATAACTGAATTTACATTTAGTTCATTGTCGTCCAACACATTAGATATGTGCATACTAATATTTGGCACAGAGGTGTCAAAAAGTTCAGCCATTAGTTGTTGGTTGAGCCAAACCGTTCCGTCTTTGGCAAAGAGTTTTACCGAATTTTTGCCGTCATCGGTATTGTAGATAATTATTTTTTTGTCGTTCATTGTATGTATTTTATATTTTCTGTCATATTAAATTACATCCATACTCGCCGGAGCCTTTTCGGCAATGCGAGTGACGAGGTCTATGAAGTGCGGTAATATTATATGTAATGGGCATATTATTCTTTGTTTTGGGGGTAGGCATTGTTTATTTTTTGTTATCAATCAAATATTTTCTGCCTTTATTTTTTCCTTCAATTTTCAAAATACCGAGTTCTACAAATTTAGCAAAATATTTTTTGACGCTCACATCTGATTTATTTGTCAGTAACTGAGCACGATAATTGGTTATTTCGCCGTTTTTATCAATATATCCTGCAATCTGCTCCAAAAACTCTAATTCAGCTTTCGTGAGTTTATCGGTATTTATATCGGTAAATATATCGGTAATTTTGCGAGTAGGTAACTCTTCCAATGCTTGCAAAATAGTGCTGAGCATAAATTCAATGAACGTTTCCGAATCACCAGCTTTTTGTGAAATAGCCAACGCATTGTAGTAACCTTGTTGATTTTCATAAACAACGGTTTCGACCGGCAGCCATGCAAAAAGTTCGTTCCATTTTGAGAGAATAAGCGTTTGCCAAAGCCGTCCTATTCTACCGTTACCATCTATAAACGGGTGGATAAATTCTATTTCAAAATGTACAATCGAACTTTTTATCAGTGGATGCACATCCGCTTTTTTTGCCCAAGCAAATAAATCGGTAATCAATTGAGGTACAAATTGATAACCGGCACCTGCGTGAACAAGTTTTGCTCCCTCAAAAACGCCGACATCTTGCGAACGAAAATGTCCGGCATCTTTCACTAATTGAGTAGTCATCAATTGGTGAGCTTTCAAAAAGTCCTTTACTCTGTAAGGGTCATATTCCAGCAGATGCTCGTAGGCTTGATACGCATTTTTCACTTCCTGAATCTCGTGCGGCAAACCCAAAACCCGTTTGCCCTCAATAATATCCGTTACCTGTCCCAGCGTAAGCGTATTGTTTTCAATCGCCAACGACGACTGAATGGAACGCAGCCGATTGATTTTCCGCAAGCGCAAATTGCGGCTGTACTCGCCGGAGCCTTTCAACTCGCCGATCTTTTCGGCAATGCGGGCGACGAGGTCGGTGGAGTGCGGGGTAAAGTTATATGTTGGGGTGGGCATTGTTTCTTTACTTCATCACTTCCTTCGTCTTCTCTATCCGCTTGTCTGCCCATTCCACCACATTTTTGATAACTACTTTTTGCATGGCTTTTATGTAGGTTGACATAAAGTCATAGTCGGGAGTGTGGTCGGATTTGATAGGAAGTAGAATATTTAATTCGTCAGCATCTGTTGCATAAAAATTCCTTGAATAATCAAATTGCCCTGCATGAGAAGATTTGTGAATACAAGAAGTTGTAAATATTGCAGCATACTTATTTAATGCTTCTGTATGAACAACTGCAACATGGTCATCTGCGCCATATTTATAATTGCGGTATTTTGCAGAACCAAACATATCAATTGTTGTTGTATTTTCAGAAAAAACCTGCACTTTGTTTCCAATAAAAGCGGAAATACCTGTATCTTTTTCGCCAGCAGTTACAAATGGTAAAACCCCGTCTATCCTATCAAAACTTTTCAAACGACGACCGCGAGTAGATTTTCCAAATAATTTCTCAATCTTAAACTCACCCCACTCCACCTTGTCAATATCCGACAACGCCTGCGCCTCTTCGCTTGTAAGTGTATAATCTTTAAGATTAGTAGTTGTTAAATACGCGTCGAGCGTAGCGAGACGCTCCGCGTCGAGCGTAGCGATAAACTCCTCTATGTAGTCGAAGGCGATTTCGTTGTTGGCGGCGGGAAGGGTGATTTTTACTTTTTCAAGTTCACCAATTCTAAATTGTTTTCCGTAATTATAAAATTTTGTCAGATAAGTTAAATTTGCTACTATATACAAAAGAGTTTTCTTAGTAAAATTTGTATTTTTCAAACTTATAATATTGTCATCTGCATAGTACTTATAGCCGCGATAAAATGGATTACCGAACATGTCAATGGTAATTGTATTTTCATCAAAAAGAGAAGAATTACCCGAATTTACAAATTCTGCAACTCCTGTATTTTCATATCCGGCAGTAACCAATGGAATCTCTCCAACAAATCTTTCAGATTTTACTTGTCTAACTCCACGTTCGTATTCAAAAAGCCCATTCTTACCTATCAATCTATATTCACGCCAGCCGATACAGTGTTTTTTTTCGAGTGCCAGTAACTCATTCTGCATCGACTGGCGGTCTATTTTCCCAAGCAGTTCTCCTCCTTTTTTAGTAATTGGTCAACCTCCCATGCGAGATAGTCGGCTACTGTTTTTCGGAAATCGTCAAACGAGGGTTTTGTATCAATCTTTTTGTGTTGGTCAAAATTCCAATCTGCGCCGCTATCGGTTATAAAGTCCTCCACATAAATTTCGGACAAATTCCATTGTGCCTCCACTTTGGCGTTCGTGCCGCCTTTGTATATTTTCACAATGTCGTTGTAGCGTTTTTCGGGCTCGTCAATTTCCTGCAAACTGCGTGAAGTGCGTTTGTAGCCGTCATTGCGGAAATCAATAAACTTCACACATTTTTCGTAGTCGTGCGGTTTATGCGCTTCAAAAATGTAAATGCTGGTTTGCACGCCTGCCATGGGTTGGAATAAATCGACAGGCATTTTAATAGAAGCAAGCAACGAGTGTTTTTTCAGCATACTCTGGTTGGTTTTCACCGCTTTGCCGCTTCCTGCACTGTCTTGTATAATAATTGCCCCAAGTCCGCCCCGCTCCATTTTGTCGAGACCGAAAGCAATAAAAGGCATTCCGTTTTCATCGAAACTGAACGGCGGATTGAGCAAAAGTTTGTTTGCCTGAAAATCGGTATAAAGTTTTGCCGGCGTATTAAATGTATTGGCTTTTTGAATGTTTGCCGAGCCGTCGCCCCGCAAAATCATATTGGTAGCGGCAAGGGTATACATAGTAGCATCGTGTTCCACACCTAATAATTGTGTTTTTTTGATTTGCTCAATTTTTTGTTCCGCCTGCGTTGTTTTTTTCCCAAAAGAATTTTCCACATCAGAAATCATTAGTTCCATTGCAGAAATGAGGAATCCTGCCGAACCTGTCGCCAAATCCATAACTTTGGAATTTTGATTGACATTGAGCAATTTTGCCATCATTTCGGTTATGTATGGCGGCGTAAGCACAATGCCGAGTTCCTTTCCATCGCCAAGCGCATATTTTAGAAATCCGCTGTACATTTCGCCCATAATGTCGAGGTGCCCCGCCATAGCATCAATGGAAAGAAAAATATTTTCGTAAATAAATGTAAATATTTGCTTGTTGGCAGAGGCATCGCCGTTGATAAATTTGCCGACTTCTTTGTCCAATGCGATTTTCTCGTCTCGCTGTGCATCTTTGGATATTTCGCCAAAAAAGGCGAGCATCAATTTTTGTTTGTCATCGGGAATCTCGCGCACTCGCAAAAATTCTTCTATTTGATTTACAACAACTACTCCGTCACGGAAAGTTGCTGTTTGCAAACCTTTCAGGTCTTCGGGAATTAAGCCATCCTTAATTTTCTTGCCGTTTTTATCCAAAATATTTTGCATGGAAAGCAACATACCCGACACATAGAGCACTCGTTGCGGTGCGGTAATGCTATGGTTGTGCATCAGTTTATTCAATTTTTTTGAATATGCACTGAGCAATTCTTTTGAATTGATTAAAATTCGGTGTTTTTCTTCTTCGGTAAGAACGGCATTTTTGTAGAACTCGGAAAAGGTTGTTTCATTTTCCAAAAAATCAAGCGTATGAACATTTTCCAGATATTTATACGACCTCTCGCCGCTTCCATACACATAATAGACATTGATTTTAATGCTGTCGGTATCGTCTCCGGCAATTCCGATAGCGATAACTTCGTCTATATTCTGCGGACTTGCAATCATACCTGTGGCATAATACAATGCACCGTTTACTGCATATTCGGCAACAGATTTATTATCGTATTTTATTCCGTCTTTTGTTTCGGTAATAAGTTTTTTGCCGTAGAGTTTATTTTCAATAACTACCGGTATTTTATACTTGGTCAAACTGAAATCGGGCTTGCCGAAATTGGTCTTACTCTCGGTTTTAGCCCGTCCTTTCAGGGCTTCCTTGAGAAAATCGGGAATGGCAGACTCGGTAAAATAATCCGTCTGATTTTTGAGATTCATTTTCTCAAACTGCTTTTTAACCCAATCGTTAATGTGTTCTTCTAATGAAAATTTCATATCTATATTTGTTTATTTTTCTCCATAAAAATACTTAACCCATTCCGTATATGTATCTTGCGCCGAAAGGCAAGTGTCCAGCAAATAGCCTCTTACGGTGTTATATTCTTTTAATCCGCGATAGTAAAATTGTTTATGTCGCTCGTCAATAATAAATGGAATAATGTTGTTTCGCAGACATTCACGGAAGAGTATCAAACGACCCACTCTGCCGTTTCCGTCTTGAAACGGGTGAATTTTCTCGAAACGGTAATGATATTCAACGATATTTTCAAATGTTGCTTTTGAGTATTCGTGAGATTGCGGGTCAAGCCCGCAATGACAAGCACTATTGTACCATTCGTTGAGTTTATTCATTTCCGCTTCCACATTTTGCGGCAACACGGTTTGAACGCCGCCAACTTCGTTGGCAAGGCGTTTCCAATCTCCAACGGCAAACCACGCTTTTTGTGCATCGGAAGTGCCGGTTTTTAATATGCTGTGAATTTTTTTGATAATCTCGTTTGAAAGCGGCTTATCAATAGTATCAAGCAAGAAATCGAAAGCCACAAAGTGATTTGAAGTTTCTATAATATCATCTACGGGCACGGC
>JAISHE010000022.1 GCA_031262745.1 Culturomica sp.
GAACCGTTTAACGGATTGGATATTGAAACATGCCGGATTATACGATCCGTATTAATTCAACTCCGCAAGAATGGGAAAACCATTTTGATAACGTCTCATATTATAGAAACTCTTACTAACCTTTGTGATGATATGAGTTATCTGGAATACGGAGTCATAAAGTTTAAAAAAGAGAAAACGGAGTTTTATGAATTTGAAGATGAAGTATACCGTATTATAGAAAACAAGAATAGTGAATTAATAAACAAATTATTATAAACCAATTGACTACAAACGTTGGTGTATTAAGAGTAAAGGCTGCAAAATCTGTTTGGCTGATGCTATTGCCTCAACATAGTTTCCGTATCATATCCACCAACTGCAAGAAATACTCTGCACTCCAAATATCCGTTTCCTGCGGATTTTTGAGGAACGGACGCACATCGTTTTTTACCGCAACTGTATACTGTCCCGCAGGGACAGCCCTTTATTAACCGTTGGCTTTAGCCTACGGTGAGCAAACGATAAGCCTGCTCCTCAAGTCCCGCAGGGACGACACTTGCTATCTTTCCCAATCTCTCTCATCAAAGGCTAAGCCCATTTCTTCCACAAACGCCGTGTATTCTTTTCTAAACGGCTCTGTTTTATGATGCTCTTGTTGATTTATTATGTAGTTGATAATCTTTTGTTTGTCTTCTATGCTCTTCGACAATGCTGCATAACCTTCGCCCCACGCTTTGAAATTTTCAAATCCCTCTTTTGTCTTGATAATTTTGCTCGAAGAGCCTTTCAATGCTTGCATAAATTCCGACAATGATATAGTTGGCGGTATTGTAAAAAGCACATGAACATGGTCGGGCATGGCGTTTATGCGATAGAGGTATCCACCTTTGTTTTTAATTATGCCCCACATTTCTTGATATAAGAATTTTATCCTATCGTCAGTAGGCAATGTTGCTTCGCTTTTGTATGTGCGAACAACGGCGTGAATCAGTAGGTTTACATAGCTCATAATTTGTAAATATTATAAGTGTCGTCCCTGCGGGACTTGGTTATAGCATTGCTCGTTGTCTGTCCGTAGGCTGAAGCCAACGGTTAATAAAGTGCTGTCCCTGCGGGACAAGACACTGCCTAAATCGTCTTTGGTGGCGATTGGATAGCGGGCGAGCATATTTTGGAAGAGAGAACTATTCATATTTTATTTCTTTTTAGCACGCAGATGACACAGATTTTATAGATTTTCGCAGATTTTTATGTAGCCTAAATAAGCATCAAGATTGTTCTTATAAAATTCTCTACTTATGCTTGGCTGATGTGGTAAAACATAAAATGTTCTTCCAAGTTTATTGTTTGTACATTGCTTAAATGCGGTCTTATCACATTTTGTTTCTTTTCCATTTTTACTATATCCCCAATATTTTTTCACTTCTTTGGATTCTGTCGTTAATAGTTGTAATACAGGTTCTCCTAATGTAACAATTATAGCATTAGGAGAATTTGCAATTTCTTCTTTCAATAATTCTAAATTTTTGAAAAGGTGTTCATATAAAACACACATTGTTTTAGCTGGTGGTTGAGAATAAAAATATTTGAAGATATTTGTTGCATAAACATTATTAAGAGAAAAACCTAATTTTTTACATATTGCTTCAATATAGTTTTTTAATGCACCACCTTTATCTAAATTAAGCGTGGTTTTTATTTTTTCTCTTGATACTTCATTTTTAACTGTTGGGTCTTGTCCAATGATAATAAGTTTTATTTCTTCCTTTCCAATAAAAGGAGGAATAACACCCAAGTTCTTGTCTATTTCATTGTATTTACAGAAATGAGAGGACACAACCAATTCATCTCTAATGTTTTTCGCCTTTTCTACAATTTCTTCTTTTCCCATATTTAAATTAATTTTTATCTGCGTAAATCTGTCAAATCTGTGTCATCTGCGTGCTAAACAATCCAACAAAACCTCCAACTCCCCTCTCTTCTTTCCCGCCTCCACACATTGCTCCACAATGCTTTTATCCAAATTCCGAATTGCCTCCAAATCCACCCGCAAATCTTCCGTCAGGTATTTTTGCATAGCTTTTACCGACTGCAAACGCAGGTTGGGCGTGGCAACAATCAAGTCGCAAAGGGCTTTGGTGGGCGAGGCAATCAGGAAAGTGGCGGAATCGTCGGCTTTTTCCTGATTGATGCCAATGGAGAAATAGTTTTCGGGCATTTTCAGGTATTCAAAAACGCCAAGCGGGGTGTCGTATTTTTTGTGCAACTTGGTGCAAACCGAGCGCAGGGCATACACCCGTTCGGGTATCAAGCCGTAATACGACAGCGCCGATTCGAGCGAAATGTATGACGGTCCGTACAAATGATTTGCCACCAACTCGCGCGAAATTTCCCGATTGTGAACCTTTGGCGAAACAACATACAAATTGCGCTTTACCCGAATGACAAGACCTTTCCGCTCCAATTCGGAAACTTTATCTTTCGGCTGTTTTAAATCGCTGTACAGCGAATATAAAATAGCTTTGTCTATCGGAATAATGCCTATTTTTTTTAGTCGTTCCATTGTCAATTATATCCACTTTCGCCACAAATTTAGTGAAATTTCGATAGATAGTCGAGAAAAATTAGAATAACTATTAAAATTCTGCTATTTTATTTTTTCAACAGTAATTTAATGCCACATGTATAGAACTTGATAAAATCGCTTATTTAAGTTCCTTTATTCTTAATAAATAATGACTGAATCTATGAAATGTATATATTTTTGATTATATTCCATAAGCCTTATCAATTTCTTTATATGCTATCTTGAAGTTATTATTTTTGATTGTTTAGTTTGTTTGTAACTTTGAATTATTATAATCTTTTTAAGAAAAAGTGATAAAATTAGGAAAATATGTTTTGATGTCTTAGTTTTGCAATGTTAAAGTTTGTAATACAAATTAAAGGTTGTGCCCGACACGTATTAGGGAGAAAATAAATGAAAAAGAATATTACATTGTTTATCACCGGATTGCTAATGGTAAACCAACTTTGCTATTCACAAATGCTTGACAAAGCGCAAATAGAGGTGTTGTATGACTCAAAAATGGTTACCAATCGCTTAGAACCTGAAAGAAAAACAAAAGATGAAGTAATTTTGCTGATTGGCAGCAAATACACCGCTTATTTTAGTTTTATGAATTATATCGCCGATTCGCTTAAGAAAGAAAACCCCGCCGAATATATGCCTCAAATTACAGATGATAATGGTAGAACCATAACAGGGAAAAGCAACGAGACATTAGGGGAACTTACTGATAGGAATGGTATTAGCAGCATTAAGATCGGTAAGCCTCGTACTAAATCGTCTTACAATCAATATAATAAAGGACATTATCTTATTAATAGAAAATCAAACGAATTAATGTTCTCTGATATTGTTTTTGATATGCAAAGTATGCAAATTAACTATTTCAGCTACACGGAAATACTCGAAAAACCGAAATGGGAAATCAGCACAGATACCGATACTGTAGCAGGTTACCGTTGCCAAAAAGCAACAACTAATTATGGAGGACGTGATTGGACAGTGTGGTTCACTAACGAAATTCCGGTTAGTGAAGGTCCTTGGAAATTGAGAGGATTACCCGGACTTATTCTCAAAGCTGAAACTGCCGATGGAGAGATTTCATTGACCGCAACCTCAATTATCCGTTCATTTGGTAGAACTATTGCAAAAGATCAGGAAAACAACTATCGAGAATTATCTAAAAAAGACTTGTTTAAACTAACAAAAGAAGCTTGGCAAAATCCTTATCGTCCTATTGAATATAATTTTATAGAAATCTTAAAATAGTACGATTTAAGCAAGAAAGTATGTTTCCTGTAAAGAAGCCATTATCAATATTCTTTTTTTTCTGTTTACCGCTTTTGGCAATAGGGCAGGTTACAATACAAGGTTCCATAAAAGACGAGGAAGGTGTTGCCGTCGGTGATGCAATTATTATGATTGTAAACAATAGTGGCGAATCGGTATCCGACTTTACAAACAGCGATGACCAAGGACGATACCGTTTGCTTCTTAACAGTGAAGACGATAGCTTGTATGTTCGTGTATCACGATTGGATTATGCCACGCAATTGGTAAGCGTTGCCAATCGTTCGCAGCAGTTGGACTTTAAGCTTATACAGCAGGTTATTGAGTTAAAGGAAGTAACCGTTCGCCCACGTGGTGTGTGGCGAAATCGCGATACGGTAAATTATCCGGTTTCAGCATATAGCGAGCAAAGCGACCGAACCATTTCCGATATATTAAGGAAAATGCCCGGCATTGAGATTCAACCTTCCGGCGCAATACATTACAACAATGAACCTATCAATAAATTTTATGTAGAGGGTTTGGATTTGATGGGAGGCAGATATAGTGCCATCAGTGAAAATCTCAAATATGAGAGTGTAAAAACCGTGCAAATTCTTGAAAACCACGAACCGATAAAAGCAATGGAAGACGTAAGTTTGTCGGACAGGGCAGCGTTAAATATCGTTTTAACAGATGATGCAAGAGCCGTGTGGCAATCGTCTGCTAAACTGGGACTGGGTTTTACTCCTTTGTTGTGGGATAATGAACTAACGCTAATGCGTTTTGCAAAAAACAATCAAGACCTGATTGTTTACAAAACCAATAATATAGGTAATGCTTCAAGTAGAGAACTTAGGGCTCACTATGGGAATGTCGGTATGGTTTCGTCAAATCAACTGTTGAGTATTCCGCTTCCGAATTCAGGCATTAGCGACAATCGCTCATTATTTAACAATCAACACATGATTACGGCTAACCGATTAATAAAATTGGATGATGTATATCAACTTCGCTTAAACGCGGATTATCTCAATGACAGACATGAGAGAAATAGCTCCACTCACATGGTTCATTTTCTTGACGGCACAGAAATTATCACTGATGAAAAAACTCATTCCGTACTCAATATTAATCGTACAAATTTGACGGCTACACTAACAGGCAATCATCCGGAGTATTTTCTGGAAAATATACTGAATATTAAAGGTGATTGGTCAAGTACATTAGCAGGTGTGAGCGGAACTAATCAACGCTTGAAAAGTCCCGATTTTAGCATTTCCGATGATTTTCGCTGGCTCAAAGTTATGGATAGAAAGCGAATAGATGTACAAAGCTACAATAAGCTTTCTTCTATGGAGCAATCTTTAACCATAAAACCCGGACTTTTTGCCGATTATTTCAACGATAGTATACCTTATGAGAATTTGAAACAAGATGCGGACTTACTACAGTTCACATCATCTTCATCGGTTAGTTTTTCAATTTCAAAAGGACATTGGCAAACGAATTATGATTTGGGAGTGGATATGGATATTCAAAAATTGAACTCCAAACTCAGTTTGTCTGAACGAGCGACCGCCGACACGTTGCGAAACGAATTTAGCGTTATGCTTATCCAACCATTTATTGCTGCAAGGTATAACTACATCACTAAAAAGCTGACCGCCACGCTAAATCTACCGATTAGCTATACTATACAGCAGAGTAATGATCAATTAAACAACGTTTCAAATAATAAGAGCAGACCATATTTTAATCCCTCCTTGAATTTGAGGTATAAAATAGGCTACCAGTGGGAATTATCGTCAAGTGTACGTTATTCTAACAATTTCAGTACTATAAGAAATCTTTACACCGGATACTTGTTAAGCGATTACCGAACTATTTCCAAAAACAGCGGAGAGTTCTCCGGTAGCAGTTCGCAATCTTATAACTTGCGACTATCTTACAACGAGCCTTTAAAATCCATTAATGCGAGTGTATCTGCAAGTTATGGACGCAGTCAGTTTGATATGTTACCGGAAGTGGATTTTGATGGCATATTATCCATTAGTAAACTTGTCGAATACAAGGGTTACAATGATTCTAAAAACTTAAGTTTTAATCTGAGTAAAGGAATTAGCAGTTTTATAACAAAAGCCAACTTGTACACTAACTATTTTATCTCATCCGGACATCAACAACAACAAGGCGTAGTAGTTGCTTCCAAAACCGAAGGTTACGGCATTAACTTTAATCTTGACGGCAAAATTTCATCGTTTGTGAATTATGTATACGGCATTTCATACAATAGTAACAAAACGGATATCAAAGGTATTACAACTACAAAATTGGGAACTATCAGCAGAACATCGCAGAACTTTCGATTAAACGTGTTTCCGGTTAAATCGGTTGTGTTGAGTACTATTATGAATTACAATCAAAGTATTACAGGAAACAATCTACCAAGTACGTTCTTTATGGATTTGCGTGTACGGTATAAAATTAAGAAATGGGAATTTAATGCCAACTGTAATAATATACTTAACGCCAACCGGTATGTAATTGCTGATTATAGTAATTTCTTTTCATCTGTTGATACATTCGAACTGCGCCCTGCTAATGTTGTCTTTTCTGTGCGATTCTCATTATAAATTAATCAACGTTTCAGATGCGTTATGAGAAATGTTCTGATAACTCTTAATACCGTGTTCACGGTTTTTGGTATGATATAAATTTACCTGATCCGCAATAAGTATTGAGTGTGCCAATGTATTAGCGACCGGAAGGTAGGCTCATGGGAGTAAAGCTATAGCTTTCGGTTCCGATTTCTTCTACATTTCCCATGCCCGGATAGGCGATGTGCATGCCTGCTATCGGAATGTTACGGTCGGAAACAAACTTTAATATGTGTTTGCGGGTTTTTGCGGCAAGAGCGGGGTCGGTGTCATAAGTTACCGACACTTGCGGATAAGGTATTTGAATAGCCATAGCATGAGTGAGATCACCACATATCAACATTTGTTCTCCTTTTGATCGCAATAAGACGGCAATGTGCCCCGGTGTATGCCCCGGTGCGTCAATATGGAAAATACCGTCGCCGGTTGCATTTTCCGGTTCTACGGGTTGTATTAGTTGCACATTGTTCTTGTAGGCATCGTAGGCACGTATCATACTTTCCTGCTGCTTGGTGTCAACCCAATAGTCTTTTTCAGTGTTGGACATCACGAGTTGTGCATTTGGAAATGCCCGTTGTCCTTCGGCAGTGAGCATACCGCCTATGTGGTCTCCGTGTGCGTGAGTGATTATAAGTGTATTTATTTGTTCCGGCGTAATACCTGCTTCGGCAAGATTTTTCTTCAAATTGCGTCCGAAACCGGTGTCAATGAGGATATTTCCCTTTGGTGTTTTCACTAAAAAGGCATTTACGGCATTCGGATAATTTCCGTTAGGAATAGTTTGACTGATCATTTCGGGTGTAGCACCTATCAGTATGGATGTGTTTCCCTGTCCTTGATTTTCCAGTAGCAGCACAACTTCATAAACACCTACTTTATCGGTAAAAACTTCGGGAGCCGCTTTTTCTTGTGCCATTCCCGCCAACGGCATAACTGCTAATAGCATGGTTTTGATTTTTGTTATCATAATTATGAAATTAATGTTGATTATATTCCGAATTCTTTCCAAAGATTATCATTTTTAGGTGGCTTGGCTATGATAGTTACAGGTTTTTGTGTAACAGGATGCGTGAATGATATGGAACGTGCATGCAAACCGATGCCACCGTTTTCATTGGAACGAGGGAAACCGTATTTTAAATCTCCCTTGATGGGCATGCCTACTTTTGCAAGTTGGCAACGTATTTGATGGTGTCTACCGGTGCAAAGTTTCACTTCCAAAAGATAGTATCGCTGACTTCTGCCCATAAGTTTATATTCCAAGACTGCTTTTTTGCTGCCTTTCTTTTCTTTTTCGTAGGCGTAGGATTTATTTTTTTCGCTGTCTCTAATGAGATAGTGGGTTAAAGTCATATTGTCTTCGGGCGGAAGATTGCCTACAATAGCCCAATATATCTTTTTGATTTGTTCGTCGTGTTCCTGAAACATTTTATTTAGACGTATCAACGCTTTGCTTGTACGGGCAAAAAGGACAACTCCGCTAACCGGTCGGTCAATACGGTGGGGTACACCGAGAAATACATCTCCGGGTTTGTTGTACTTGGCTTTTATGTAGGCTTTCACCTCGTCTTCGAGTGAACGGTCGCCGGTTTTATCAGCCTGTACAATATCGGAATTGCTTTTGTTTACGGCAATTATATGGTTGTCTTCATAAAGTATTTCAAGCATCACGAATGAATTTTAGTATTCTTCATTTTCATTTGGGAAATCGCCGCTCTTAACATCTGCAACATATCCTCTCACAGCATCCGACATGATGTCGTATAAATTGGAGTAGCGACGAAGAAAACGCGGCGAGAATTCGTTGTTAATTCCGAGCATGTCATGCACCACAAGCACCTGACCGTCTACACCGCCACCGCCACCGATGCCGATAACCGGTATAGTTAATCTTTCTGCGATTTTCTTACCTAATTTTGCAGGGATTTTTTCCACTACTACCGAAAAGCAGCCGGCATCTTCCAATAAAAGAGCATTTTCTTCCAAAGTTTTTGCTTCGTTTTCGTCTTTTGCTCTCACTGCATACGTACCGAACTTATTTATACTCTGTGGCGTCAAACCGAGATGCCCCATAACGGGAATTCCGGCAGAAAGTATTCTTTTCACCGATTCGATAACTTCCACGCCTCCTTCAAGTTTAACCGCATTGGCAGATGTTTCTTTCATAATTCTTACCGCAGAACAAAGGGCTTCCTTGCTGTTACCTTGATATGTTCCGAAAGGTAAATCAACCACCACCAAAGCTCTTTCAACGCCTCTAACAACGGATGCGGCATGGTAAATCATGTGGTCGAGAGTCATCGGTAGAGTGGTTTGATAACCTGCCATTACATTTGCAGCCGAATCGCCGACAAGTATCACGTCAATACCGGCAACATCCAAAATGCGTGCCATTGAATAATCGTAAGCTGTTAACATGCTTATTTTTTCGCCCCTCTGTTTCATATCTGACAGTGTGCGGGTTGTAACCATTTTACAAGCGGAAGTCTGTGTAGACATTACTATTTTATTTTAGTTGTTATTTGCAAAGGTTCCTATAACGGTTTGTGAACCTTTGGTCTTTTGATTGAGTTTCACATCAATATTGGTGTCTAACGGTAGAAATAGATCCACGCGCGACCCGAATTTAATAAAACCAGCGTGTTCATCCTGACGTGAAGGCGTGCCGGGTTGTGTGTAAGAAACGATGCGCTTTGCCATTGCGCCGGCAATCTGTCTCATGAGAATAACTCTACCGTTATTACATTCTATACCTATTGAAGTTCTTTCATTTTCGGTAGATGATTTCGGCAGATAAGCCGCCGAAAATTTTCCTTTGTGATATTTAAAGTATCTTACAATGCCGTTAACGGGGAACCAATTTATATGAACATTAAAAATATTCATAAAGATTGAAACTTGTAGGCATTTACCTTCTATAAACTCGTTTTCTTCCGTTTCTTCAATCACAACAATTTTCCCGTCGGCAGGTGCGAGAATACGGTTATCGTCAATAACAACAATCCTATTTGGTGAACGGAAGAAATTCACACACAGAAAATAAAAAACGATGGAAAAAATAAGAAAGATATCCTGAGTAAGGGTAGAGGAAGAAAAATAAAAAACCGTGCAGTTGATCAACACCAGCACAATAAATATTTTTATAAGTAAAGAATAACCGGCTTTATGTAATTTAATACCTCTCATTGAGGGGCAAAGGTAAGAAAATAGAAATTAATTGATACATTTTAGGTAAATAAAAAGAACAGGCGCAACAAAAAGCAATGAATCAAATCTGTCGAGAAGTCCGCCGTGACCGGGTAGAATTGCTCCAGTATCTTTTATCTTCATGCTCCTTTTGAGCATCGATTCGAACAAATCACCGAATGTTCCGAAAACAGTAACAATCGTTGCCACAACAATAGCATATACGATAGTCAGATTGGGAAACAAGGGTGCAATTGCTGCTGCGGCTGAAATTGTGAGTACACCGCCGCCTATTAAACCTTCCCACGTCTTTTTGGGCGACACGCGAGGGAAAAGTTTGTGCTTCCCAAACGACACTCCGCAGAGGTATGCAAAAGAATCATTAACCCAGATCATCAAAAGAGGGAAAAACACCAATTCCGGTTGATACACCTCATTATTTGTCATGTAAGGAATTGTCATAAACAAAGCGAAAGGTAAGCAAATGTAAGCGATACCGAACAAAGCCGGAGTGATGCGATGATAGGCAGTGATACTTTCTGCATCATTGTTGGGGCGGTAGATTTCCGTGATGCAAAGAATTAAGAATGCAAGAATCGAGGCATACAGAAAAATATCCGAATTGAAACAATAATGAGCGAAACTACCGAAAACCAAACAACCTCCGCAAATCACGTAAGGTATGTAGGCAATTCGGATGTTGTATTTGTCTTTTATTATTTTTTCAAACTCGACAAGTGTTAAGACGGCAATTGCAGAAAAAACTACCCCGAAACTGATTTCATTAAAGAAAACAGCTGCAGTTATTATTATCACAAATATTGCGCCGGTTAAAACACGTGTCAGAAGATCGTTCACAATTTGACGGATTTAATGATTTCGGTAGCTCTATCGGCATCTTCTTTTGGTATCATGACGTCGATTTCTCCGAATGTAGTGAAGGAAGAATCTTCTTTATTTAAAATGACGGCTTCAATACCGTTTTCAAGCAATGAAGTTCTAACTAATTCTGCTTTGTATAACTTGTCTGTTGTAAATACGGATGTCCAATTTTCCATAACGATTTATTTTAGATTAAATATTTTCCGTTCCTTCGTCTACGAGTACCTCGTTCTTCATTGTATCTTCATCATCGTCTTTCCACGGGCGTTTACCGAGAATTTTTTCGAGGTCATCACTGAAAATAACTTCCCTTTCCAATAGTAATTCGGCAACCTGTTTATGTTGTTCCCTATGTTCGGAAAGTAATTTCTTAGCTCTTATATAGGCATTTCCTACCATTTCCTTCACTTCGGCATCAATCAATTCTGCTGTTTTCTCGGAATAAGGTTTTGTGAAACTAAAATCGTTATGACCGGAAGAATCATAGTAACTGAGATTACCGATTTTTTCACTCATACCGAAAATAGTAACCATTGCAAGAGCCTGTTTCGTAGCTTTTTCCAAATCGTTTTGTGCACCGGTGGAAATACTTGCGAATACCAATTCTTCCGCAGCACGACCACCAAGCACCGAGCACATTTCATCCAATAATTGTTCCTTAGTTGTGATTTGACGTTCTTTCGGGAGATACCAAGCAGCTCCTAACGCTTTACCGCGCGGAACTATTGTTACTTTTAGTAGAGGATGAGCATGTTCCAATAACCATGAAACTGTAGCATGACCTGCTTCATGATATGCTATGGCTTTTTTCTCACCCATCTTTATGACTTTGCTCTTATTCTCCAAACCACCCACAATTCGATCTATTGCATCCAAGAAATCCTGTTTTTCAACGGCATTTTTGTTCTTACGTGCAGCAATCAAAGCTGCTTCATTCGCTACATTTGCAATATCCGCACCTGAAAACCCCGGTGTTTGTTTTGCCAAGAATTCAACATTTACGTCTTCTCCGAGTTTCAACGGTTTTAAATGAACCTTGAAAATGGATTCGCGATCTTTCAATTCCGGCAGGTCAACATAAATCTGCCTGTCGAAACGTCCCGCACGAAGCAGGGCTGAATCCAAAATATCTGCACGGTTGGTAGCTCCGACAATGATAACTCCCGAATTTGTTTCAAAACCGTCCATTTCCGTGAGCAATTGGTTTAGAGTGTTTTCTCTTTCATCGTTTGAACCTACATTAGGATTTTTACCTCTCGCACGACCGATAGCATCAATTTCGTCAATGAAAATAATACAGGGAGCTTTCTCTTTTGCCTGTTTAAACAAATCTCTAACCCTCGATGCACCGACACCGACAAACATTTCAACAAAGTCGGAACCGGACATTGAAAAGAAAGGTACATTTGCTTCGCCCGCCATTGCCTTTGCCATAAGGGTTTTACCGGTGCCCGGAGGTCCCACGAGCAATACACCCTTAGGAATTTTGCCACCAAGTTTTGTGTATTTATCAGGATGTTTAAGGAAAGAAACGATTTCTTCAACTTCCTGTTTGGCTTCCGCCAATCCTGCAACGTCTTTGAATGTGATTTTGACGAGTGATTCCTTATCAAATAATCTTGCTTGCGACTTACCTACGGAGAAAATACCTCCGCCTCCGCCCATTCCGCTACCTTTACCTACACGTCTGAAAAAGAACATCCATAAAAATACTATGATGAGCAAAGGAACAATGAAACTGAATAGATTGCCCCAACCGTCATATTCCTGTTCGTAGTCAAGTGAAACATTGCCTGCTTCTGTAGGAAATGCTTTTTGAACATCGTCCACATTATCCTCAAATTTTTCCAAAGAACCTATTGTGAAAACAAATTGAGGACCGGGAGAGGAGTTTTTGAAACCTTTGGATACGAGTTGCGAATAATCTTCAATTTTATTAGGTTTGATATAAACTTTAACGAAATCACGATTGGTAACCACCGAAAGTTTGTCAATATTTCCTTTTTCCAACATTTTGGTTTTCACTTCCTGCCAATTACTTTTCACAGGTTCTTTTTGGAAAGAGAAAAAGTTGAAACCAATCAATATTGCTGCCAATATAATGTAGAACCAAAAACCGCCGTAATTTTGTTTTTTAGGAGGAGTTTTTCCTTTTATGGGAGGAAAATTGAAGTTGTCTTTGTTTTTTTTAGTGTTGTTTTCTGCCATTTTAATCAACATTTTTAATTTCTTTTCTTATGCCGTCACCCCAAAAATCTTCCAATTTGTAGAAATTTCGTTGTTCATTCTGGAAAATATGAACAAGCACATCGGTGTAGTCTAAAATCACCCATTGAGCAACATCTCTACCTTCAACATGAAAAGGTTTTTCTCGATAATAACCGATGATTTCATCTTCAACTGCGTCCGCAAGCGAACCGACATGAACATTTGAGGTACCCGTGCATATTACGAAAAAACTCGTGAAACTGTTTTCAATTTTTCTCAAATCAATTGTTACAATTTCAAGACCTTTATGGTCATCAAGGATTTTGGTTATTTTTCTTACTAAATCAGTAACTCTCGGCATGTTATGTAATTATCATTACAAATAGTCGTAACTATAAAAAATTGAATTACAAAGATAGATTAAATTTTGACAACACTACCGTTTTTGAACGGACAAAATAAAACAGCCGCCTAAATTGACGACTGTTTTATTTTCTCAATTTATGCCTTTACCAGAGTGCCGCATAAATCACAGCGATAAGGATACAAATAATGTAAGCACAGATATTAAAAACTTTATCTGTTTTAAACATATCGGAAGTAAGATGTATAGCCTTTGTGTCATCGTCGTTAGGGTTGCTTGTCAGACTTACCATAAAAATAATTGCTATTGTGATTATGCAAGTGTAGAACATTTGATCCATAAACGGCATTTCCGTAGGGAAAAGTTTGAAAAACAGTGCAACCGGTATGGATGCGAGTATGCCCCAAATGGCTGCTTTGTTGGTAGCTTTTTTCCAGAATAACCCCATAAGAAATACTGCAAGTATACCCGGACTTACGATACCGGTGTACTCCTGAATGTATTGAAACATTTGATCAATATTTCCTAAAAGCGGTGCAAACAACACTGCAATAATTAAGGAAATACCGGCAGTGAGACGTCCCACGTTCACAAGTTTGGTTTGTGAAGCGTTTTTATTCACGTAGGGCTTGTAAATATCCATTGTGAAAATGGTGGAAGTGGAGTTGAGCATTGATGCCAGAGACGAAACAATTGCGGCAGCTAATGCAGCCAATACCAAACCTTTTAAGCCGATAGGTACGAAAGTACTGATTAACCACGGATAAGCATTGTCATTATTAAGACTTGTGGAACCGGCAATTTCAAATGCTTCTTTGGAACCGAAAGTTCCTTCGGAGTACATAACCCAAGCAACTATTCCCGGAATTACGACTATGAAAGGTATCAACATTTTTAAAAAAGCTGCAAATGCGATACCTCTTTGAGCTTCTTTTAACGACTTGGCAGCGAGTGTACGCTGTATGATATATTGGTTGAAACCCCAATAGTAGAGGTTGGCAACCCAGATACCACCGATTATCACATATATGCCCGGCAAATTATTATACTCCTTATTATCTCTTGAAAGTACCATATCGAATTTATCGCCTGCAACATCTGCAATATGTGAAATACCGTTGATGATGCCTCCGTCGGGAGTAACATAATGGAGAGCAATGATAGTGGTGATTAATCCGCCTATTACGAGCAAAGCCACTTGTATCACGTCTGTCCATGCAACTGCCGATAATCCGCCGTAGAGCGAATATGCCGCAGCAACCAAAGCAAGGCAGATTATTGCCGGTAAAACCATGCTACCGTCTCCGTTGCCTATGATCACATCCAACGCCTTACCGCCCAAAAATAGAACGGAAGTTAAGTTCACAAATATGAACAGTGCAATCCAGAATACGGCTAAGATTGTTTTTAGATTTGTAGAAAAACGCTTTTCAACGAATTCGGGAATTGTGTAAATACCTTGCTTGATGAAAATAGGTAAGAAGAATTTACCCACAATGATAAGAGCCAACGCCGCCATAAATTCATAAGCGGCAATTGCTAATCCGCCTGCAAATCCCGACCCCGACATCCCTATAAATTGCTCTGCCGAAATGTTTGCGGCAATCAGGGATGAACCGATTGCCCACCATGGCAGAGCTTTACCGGCAAGAAAATAATCTTCGGCAGTTTTTTTATGCCCTTTCTTGGTACGAGACACCCAAAGTCCCACTCCAATAATTATCAAGGCGTATAATCCGAAAACCAGAAAATCGACAACATGAAAGTTTGGATTCATAATAATTTAATTTAAAGGTTGTTATTTTAATATATTTTATGTGCACCGTCGCCTATGTCGGCAACGTAGAAACTTGCTTCAAGTCCTGTTTTTTCTTTATAAATCTTACTTATTTTTTCGATGAATTCGTCAACTTTATCTTCTTCAATAAGGGTAACCGTGCATCCGCCGAAGCCTCCACCTGTCATGCGACTACCCAAAACGCCTGCTGACTTTTGGCTTTCTTCGGCAAGGGTGTCGAGTTCTTTGCAAGTAACCTCGTAGTCTTCTTTTAAAGAGCGGTGAGATTCGTTCATCAATTTGCCGAAAGTTACCAAATCGCCGGTTTTGAGTGCGTCAATTGATTTAATAACGCGTTGATTTTCGCTTACCGCATGTTTTGCCCTTTGAAAGTTAACCGGATTTTTAATTTGTGTGCCGTATTTCTCGAAATCTTTTTCGTTCATTTGACAAAGGAAGTCTATTTCATGAACGGCGGATATGTCCGAAATTGCGTCATCGCACTGTTGTCTTCTTTCGTTATACTTTGAATCGGCAAGTCCGCGCGTTTTATTGGTATTTGTAATCACGAGTTTATAACCTTTAATGTTTAAAGGTAAGTACTGATAATCAAGCGTGGCACAATCAAGAGCAATAGCGTGATCGGTTTTCCCCATTCCCACTGCAAATTGATCCATAATACCGCAATTCATCCCGACGTACTCGTTTTCTGCTTTTTGCGAAATTTTTACCAATTCTACCATGTCGAGATTTGCAGTGGTTAGTTCGTTAAGCATAACAGCAGTAACAATCTCAATGGATGCCGACGAAGATAAGCCGGCACCGTTAGGAATATTGCCGTAATAAAGCAAATCATACCCCCAAACGTCAAAACCTTTTTGTTCAAATTCTTTCATAACGCCAAGAGGATATTTTATCCACGATTTAGGATTATTTTTCAAAGTTTCGGCATCGGCAACGTAGGAACTTTCCATGTTGACACTTGAAAAACGGTTGAGTTTGTCCTCTCTCGGAGCGATTAATAAATAGGTGCCGAAACTTAGAGCGCAAGGCAAAACAAGACCGCCGTTATAATCGGTGTGTTCACCTATCAGGTTAACTCTGCCCGGAGCAAAGAAAGCGTGTTCTGCTTTATGTCCGTATATTTCTTGAAATCTCTCGTTTAATTCTTGTATATTCATTTTTTCAACTGTTTTTCCAATGCAAACATTTCATCACGCAATCGTGCGGCTTCAAGAAAATCTTGTTCTTTGGCAGCTTTGTTCATGGCAGCTTTGACGTCTTTAATCATCTTTTCGAGTTCGTTATTGCTCATATAAGCAGCCACAGGGTCGGCAACAATATGGTAATCCGTGCGCTCTGCGTAAGCATGATTTTGAGCTAAGATAGATTCAACGGATTTATTGATGCGTTGGGGTGTTATATTATGTTCGGCATTATAAGATAATTGCTTGTTGCGCCGGTAATTTGTTTCATCAATGGTTTCCTGCATGGAACGTGTAACATTGTCGGCATACATTATCACTTTGCCGTCAACATGTCGTGCGGCTCTGCCGGCAGTTTGAACCAGTGAGCGGGTAGACCGAAGAAATCCTTCCTTATCCGCATCCAAAATTGCCACAAGTGAAACCTCCGGCAAATCAAGTCCCTCACGTAACAAGTTTACTCCGACAATTACGTCGATGATACCTTCCCGCAAGTTTTTCAGTATTTTTACCCTTTCCAAAGTTTCCACCTCAGAATGTATATATTGGCTTTTAACACCCATTCTTTCGAGATATTTGTTAAGTTCCTCTGCCATTTTCTTGGTGAGAGTGGTAATGAGGGTGCGTTCGTTCCTTTCGGTTCTTATTTGTATTTGATTTAGAAGGTGATCAATTTGATTCAATGTAGGTACTACTTCTATTAATGGATCGGGAATACCTGTCGGACGAATGATTTGCTCAACCACTGTGCCTCCGGTTTTTTCCAATTCATAGTCGGCAGGCGTGGCACTTATATAAACGGTTTGACTGCTGAGTTCCTCAAATTCATTGAATGTGAGCGGGCGATTATCGAAGGCTGCCGGCAATCTAAACCCGTACTCCACAAGTGTTTGCTTGCGGGCATGGTCGCCGCCGTACATGGCACGTATTTGCGGAATAGTGGCGTGAGATTCGTCTATGACCATCAAAAAATCATCGCTGAAATAATCCAAAAGGCAAAACGGACGTACACCGGCAGCCCTACCGTCGAAATATCGCGAATAGTTTTCAATTCCGGGGCAGTAGCCTAATTCCTTTATCATTTCCACATCGTAGCGGACACGTTCTTCCAATCGTTTTGCTTCCAAAAATTTGCCTGCATCTTTTAAAAATTCGAGTTGAAGTTTTAAATCTTCCTGAATTTGTTCCACTGCGTGTGCAACGGTTCCTTTATCGGTAACAAAAAGATTTGCCGGATATATTGACAGTTCGTCCATACTTTCGATAGTTCTACCGGAAGCCGGTTCAAAAGACGTGATACGTTCAATTTCATCATCCCAAAATTCAATGCGGTATGCAACTCCGTCATAGGTTTCAATTGCCGGAAATATATCTACGGTTTCACCTTTTGTTCTGAATGAACCGCGTTTAAATTCGATTTCATTATGTGCATACAGTGCATCCACCAGTCTACGGAGCATAACACTTCTTGACATGTGCAAACCTGTTTTAAGATGCAATACATTGGCACCGAATGCACGCGGATCAGCCATACCGTAGAGGCATGACACCGACGATACTACTATAATGTCTTTGCGACCGGAAAGCAGTGAAGCCGTAGTACGCAAACGTAATTTGTCTATTTCATCATTTATTTGAAGATCTTTTTCAATATAGGTGTCGGTGGTGGGCAAATAAGCTTCGGGCTGGTAGTAATCATAATAGGAAACAAAATATTCCACAGCATTATTCGGAAAAAACGACTTGAATTCTTCATACAATTGTGCCGCTAATGTCTTGTTGTGGCTAAGCACCAATGCGGGACGTTTTACCTCATTTATAAGGTTGGCAATAGTGAAGGTTTTACCGGAACCCGTTACTCCAAGTAGCACCTGATAAGGTACACCGCTATAGACACCCTCTTTAAGTTGCTTGATTGCCTCCGGTTGGTCGCCGGTAGGTTTAAATTCCGAAGTAAGTTGAAAATCCATCATTGCAAACTTATATAAAATATCGAAGATTTTGTATAAGTTTGTCTGATAAAATTAAACGAAGCATGAATAGAGAAGAAGAAAGGATTATAGAACTGCGCAAGCAGCTTGAATACCATAATAAAAAGTACTACGTTGATAACGCTCCTGATATTACGGATTTTGAGTTTGATTTGCTGATGTTGGAACTTGAAACGCTGGAGAAGAAGCATCCGGAAATGTCCGATCCGAATTCGCCGACTTTGAGAGTGGGGCAGGATATAAACAAAGAGTTTGTGCAGGTGGAGCACAAATATCCGATGCTTTCGCTTAGTAACACATATAGTGAAGGTGAATTGCGTGATTTTGATAACAGAGTTAGAAAAACTGTCGGTGATACGGTGGAATATGTTTGTGAATTGAAATATGACGGCACATCAATAAGTTTAACCTATGAGGACGGTGCATTGCAAAGAGCGGTAACGCGTGGTGATGGTGTCAAGGGCGATGATGTTACCGTCAACGTGCGCACTATTCGCAATGTGCCTTTGAAACTGCATGGTGATTATCCTCAAGAATTTGAAATACGTGGAGAGATACTTATGCCTTTTGCTGTTTTCGACCGTTTGAACGAAGAACGTGATGCCTCAGGCGAACAGCTTTTTGCAAATCCGCGTAATGCGGCGGCAGGTACTTTGAAATTACAAAACTCATCTATTGTTGCAAAGCGCGGATTGGAATGCTACCTTTATTATATACCCGGAGAAAATACTCCTACCTCAACTCATTACGGGAATTTGCAAAAGGCAAAAGAGTGGGGTTTTTACATTCCGCCCTATACAAGTGTTTGCAAAAACATTGACGAGGTTATAGCATTTGTGGAACGTTGGGATAAGGAGAGGGCAGAACTTCCCGTGCCTATTGACGGCGTTGTTTTGAAAGTGAATGATATATCAAAGCAAATACTACTCGGTTACACTGCTAAGGTGCCGCGTTGGGCTATTGCCTATAAGTTTAAGGCAGAGAGAGAAGCTACTCTGCTTGTGGGTGTGGATTATCAGGTGGGACGCACGGGAGCCGTTACGCCGGTGGCAAACTTAGAACCGGTGCATCTTGCCGGCACCACCGTTAAGCGGGCATCCCTGCATAATGCGGATATAATTGCGGAATTGGATTTGCATGACAATGACACGGTTTATGTGGAAAAAGGAGGCGAAATTATACCCAAAATAGTGGGAGTTGACGTTTCCAAACGTAAGCCGGAATCTAAACCTGTTAGATTTGTTACCGTATGTCCCGAATGCGGCACTACTTTGGTCAGAATTGACGGAGAAGCAAATTTCTACTGTCCCAACGAATTGGATTGTCCTCCGCAAATTTCCGGTAAAATAGAGCACTTTGTAAGTCGCAAAGCAATGAACATCGACGGTTTGGGTAAAGAAACTATAGATTTATTGTTGTCGAAGGGATTTATTCACAACGCTGCCGACCTTTACGAATTGCATACAAAACGGGATAAACTACTCGGTTTGGAGAGAGAGAATACGGCATCCACAAGTCGCATACAGGAAAAAACGGTGCAAAATCTTATGAACAGCATCGAAGATTCCAAATCAGCCGGTTTCCCGTCATTGCTCAATGCTTTGGGAATACGTTATATAGGTGAAACGGCATCTCGAAATCTTGCTATGACTTTTAAATCAATGCAAGCGTTTATGCAGGCAACCTATGATGAACTGATTGAAGTTGCCGACGTGGGAGAGCAGATGGCTAAAAGTGTTTTGCGCTATTTTTCACAACCGGAAAACCGCACGCTTGTTGAAAGGTTGATTGCCTATGGTGTGAAAGCGAATTTGGACGAACAGGCGGCAGGCAACGATAAGTTGAACGGTAAAACTTTTGTGATTACCGGAACGCTTTCACGACCGCGTGAATATTTTAAAAATCTTATACTCACGGCAGGCGGTAAAGTTAGTGATTCCGTATCTGCAAAGACTTCTTATTTGCTTGCCGGTGAAAATGCAGGAAGTAAACTCTCAAAAGCCGAAAAGCTCGGAGTGCAGATAATAGGAGAGCAAGAATTTGAGCAAATGATTATCCCTGCCGACAAATAGTATGATTTTCAACGGAAATCCTTGCGAGTAAAAATTTAATTCCCATCTAACTGCGTGAGGCTATTTTCCACTTTCGCCAATGTTGCTGTGGAGAAATTCAAGCCGTCGCCGGAATAACCGATGATGTGAAAATCGTAGCGGAGAGAAGGTTCCTGCTTTTTGTTTTTGACAATGTCGAGTGCGTAATCGGTTTTCCAATCATAGTATTGCTTCATAAAGGCTTGCCATTTTTCCAAATAGGAATACGTTTCCCAAATAGACGTCAACCGTTGGTGGTCAAGATAACGCATTGCTCCGGATGTTTTGAACATTTCGAATGCGCTCGTTTTAATAGTCGGTCGGCTTATCCATGCAGCCATGGAAGAATAGGCGGCAATCGAATCGGGATTCAGGGCGTTGATGTCGTGCGACTGTAAATAACGGGTGTAAGCTACCCCCTCGCTCAAAATGACGATTTGACTTTGAATTTCTACGGCGTTGCTCGCAAGTTCTAATTTCAAAGAATTGAGATATAAGTGCATATCCTGTTTCTCGTTGCGAGATATAAGCCAATTGTTTACTGTCAAGGTAATCGCAATACCGACAACTACAATTGACAATTCGCGGAGATACCGCCATACTTTTATTTTTTTTAAGCCTTTGGATTTCATCTTGATTCTTTTTTTTGCAAAAATAACTAATTAGTAATATCACAACAAATTTCTCAGGATTTTTGAGAAAACTCCTACAATAGAACCGACTTAGCCCATTTACACACATGCTTAGTCTTGTATATTATGATATTTAGGTATTTATTCAAATTTGTTTTTTCGGAAAAATAATATAAACTTGCATAATGATTTTGGGGTATGCTTTCGGAAGAATTAAATAATTTATTGGTTCAGCTTGAATTGAATGATACCGGTACTATCTTTTCCCCTGAAGATGATTGTAACGGCGCAGGTTTATCTTTCGACATAAAATCTCGTTTTGAAATTTATTGTAGTTTAATTATTAAAGTGATATACAATGAGAAGTTTTTTTAATTTGATTTTAGCAACTGTATTTATGATGAGTTTATTTGCTTGCGGAAGTGATGATAATGGTAAAGATAGTCTTTTTGAAGAACCTGAGATGATATATGTTAAAGGTGGTATGTTGGGGATAAATAATCATGATATTTATAGCAATGTAAAAGTGAGTAGTTTTAATATAAGCAAATATGAAATAACTCAGGGACAATGGGAAGCTGTGATGGGTACCACGCAGAGAGAACAGATGGAATCAGCCGGAAGAGACCGTTTATATGGAGAGGGATATAATTATCCTATACATTATGTGAATTGTTGGGAAGCACAAGAGTTTTGCAATAAATTAAATACACTCACCGGTAAGAACTATCGTTTACCGACGAAAGAGGAATGGGAATATGCGGCGAGAGGCGGTGAAAAGAGAAAAGGTTATACTTATAGCGGAAATGATAACATTGATAAAGTGGCATGGTATAATATTAATTCAAAAGGTGTTACTCATAAAGTGGGAACGAAACGTTCCAATGAGTTGGGAATTCACGATATGACCGGAAATGTTTCGGAGTGGTGTAGTGATAGTTATGTAGATTTTAACCCATTCGACGTTAGATATGTTTGTGGTGGTGGTTGGGGAGACAACATTTTAAATTGCCGTATTGCCAATAGTTATCATCTTACAGGCATTTATAAGCGGGAGGGTAATTTAGGCTTCAGAGTGGTGCTTCCATAGTTTCTACTGTTGAAACTCATCTAATATACTTATGACTTCAAAGTTCCGAGTATTGAGTTTAGACAAAAAAGAGTCGACTTTAAAGCAAAATAACTTTAAACTCAATTCTAAAAGTTTTAACCTCAAACCTTAAATAGTTAAATTAGTATCTTTCCTCTTTGAATATTCTCAAAACTTATATAAGGAATGGTAAAAATGCTACATATTCCAAGACGACCAATGGCATTACTACCGCCCCGGCGAACAACTGGCCACGATGCTGTGGTAAAACCAATTATTATGGGTTAAATCAAATCCTGCAATGTGGTGTTTTCGAGGATGCCGAAAGTGCTTTGGTGGATGTATTTGAAGGTGCGGCGGAGTTTGCACGCCTCTTCGTTTTTGTGAAATTCACAGGGGCGATAACACTGTGGACAGACACACGCCAACATTCCCACCGAACCCTCGAAGGTGGTGATAATCGTGGATAGACGTATCTCTGTAAGCTCTTTAGCCAACCTATATCCACCCATCTTGCCACGCACGCTATCCACCAATCCCACATTTTTTAGCTTCAATAGAATCCCCTCTAAAAAGCGACGGGGAATCTGTTCGCTGTCGGCAATTTCGGATATGGCAATTGCTCCACGACCATATTCACGGGCGAGTTTTATCATGGCGACCATCGCATATCGGGTTTTCATGGAAAGCATGAGCGCAAAGATAATCAAAATTTAAGTATAAATACCTATTGTTCGCATCTCGCTAATCCCTACTTTTGTGGTGTAGATTAAAAAGCTAAAAACGATGTGTATCCGTAGATTTATTGTTTTAATTACGACCATTGTGGGGTGTATTCAGTTGAGCGCCCAACCGAAAATTTCGGGATTGGTCAATTTGAGGTATCAATACAACGGCTCGACTGATGTTCACGGGTTCGATATTCGGCGTGCGAGGGTCGATGTTAGAGGCGATTTGGATCCGTCTGTCGGATATCGCGTGCATGTCGAGTTAGCGAATACTCCCAAGTTGTTGGATGCCTATTTTCAATGGAAAATCAACGACCGCATCAGGTTGCAAGCCGGTCAGTTCAAAGTGCCGTTCTCGCTCGAAAATCCTTATAGCCCCACCACGCTCGAAACCATAGACAATTCGCTGGCAATCACTTCGCTGGTCGGATATAACGATGTGTCGGGCATTTCGGCTAACGGTCGCGACATAGGGATGAGTGCAAGCGGTGCGATTTTCAATGGTGTTGTGGAGTATGCTCTCGGCATGTTCAATGGTGCAGGCACCAATAAAGCCGAAGACAACTCCTCGAAAGACGTTGCCGGAACCTTGACTTTACATCCGGTGAAAAACCTCTCGGTGGCGGGCTATCATTACAACGGACATGGCAGAATCCGGTCGGGTGGCGGGGTGAAATACGACGACGGCAAATGGTTGGTGCGTGGGGAATATATCGCAGGGAAGACTCAGACGTTGCACAGTGATGGTGCGTATGCCGTTGTGGGTGTTTTTGTTCATACTAAGGTACAGACGGTGGTGAAAGCAGACTGGTTTGATAGAGATAGGGTAGACAAAGCCACACGCCAGATTTATTACACCGCCGGGGTCAATTACCTGCCTGCCAAAAATGTGAAGGCACAGTTGAACTATTCGTACCGCACATCACAGGCTCAGAAGAACTATCATTACGTGGCATTACAACTATTAGGTATGTTTTAAATAGTGGAACTTCTAAAAAGATTGAAATCATGAAGAGAATAATTTTGTTTGTCGTGCTACTGACGCTCGTGTCGTGCAGCGGAGGTCGAAAAAAGGTCAAAGAGGGAGAATTGAGTGGCGATATTACACTGTCGGGAGCCTTTGCGCTCTATCCGCTGGCTGTGAAGTGGGCAGAAGAGTTCCGGATTCTTCATCCCGGAGTACGCATTGACATTTCGGCAGGTGGCGCAGGCAAGGGGATGACCGATGTTCTGGCTGGTGTGGTCGATTTGGGTATGGTCTCTCGCGAGGTTTATCCGGCTGAATTGGAGAAGGGTGCGGTGGCTTTTGCGGTGGCAAAAGATGCCGTTGTGCCGACTATCAACGCCGCAAACCCCAACCTCGACGCTCTGCTCAAAACGGGTCTGACACGCGAGAAAGCCGCCAAGTTGTGGAGTGATGAAAAAAGCTCGGAGTTCAATGTCTACACCCGATCGGATGCTTGTGGAGCCGCCGAAACGTGGGCGTTGTGGTTCGGTAAGAAACAGGAAGACCTCGGCGGAACGGCTGTTTTCGGCGACCCGGGCGTGGCGCAGGCTGTTCAGCGCGACGAGTTGGCTATCGGGTTCAACAACCTTTCGTATGCTTATGACGAGACCACACGCCTACCCAACGAGGGATTATTGGTGTTGCCGCTTGACGTGAACGACAACGGGCAGGTGGACGAGGATGAGCGATTTTACAATACAAAAGACGATATTATTCAGGCTATTGCGGCGGGTAAATATCCATCGCCTCCCGCCCGAGACCTCTATTTAGTGGCCGGTTCGGCTCCGATGACTCCAGTGCTGAAGGAGTTCCTGCGCTTTGTGCTAACCGACGGGCAACAATACAACATACCGTCAGGCTACATTTCGCTTTCGGAAGATAAGTTAAAGGCGGGACTCAATAAACTTCAATGAAATCCCTGTGCATATTCAAAGACCGCGCGGCAGGCGGAGTGATGTTCTTTTTGACCATTGCTTCGATTCTTGTGGTCGGGGCGATGGCAGTTGGGCTGGTCGTCAAGTCGATGCCACTTCTCGAAAGCCGACCGTTGAGTGAGTTGCTCTTTTCGAGTGAGTGGAAACCCTTGCGGGGCGAGTTTGGATTTTTCCCTTTTCTGGCGGGTACACTGTGGGTGACGGGTATTGCTATTGTATTGGCACTGCCTGTTTCACTGCTCACGGCAATCTATCTGGTCGAGTATGCGCGGCGGAGAGTGAAGAGTTATGTCTTTCCGATGTTGGACATTTTGGCCGGACTACCGTCGGTGATCTATGGCGTGTGGGGTGTTTTGCTTATCGTTCCGCTGGCAGGATATACTTTATTGACAGGTGGCATTGTACTGGGTGTGATGATTCTGCCGCTATTGGTGAGTCTGTTGGTCGAGATTTTCTCGGCTGTACCCTCGTCATTGCGCGATGCCTCGGCTTCTTTGGGGGCAACGCAGTGGCAAAGCATAAAAAAGGTTGTTTTGCGCAAGACCTCGCCGGGTATTTTGGCAGCTGTAGTGTTGGCAATATCAAGAGCGCTGGGTGAGACGATAGCGGTGCTGATGGTGTGTGGCAACTTGCCCGAAGTGCCACATTCTATGATGGAGGCAGGCTATCCCTTGCCTGCATTGATTGCTAATAACTATGGAGAGATGCTCTCCCTACCGCTCTATGAGGCGGCATTGATGTTTGCCGCATTGATTTTGTTTGTGGTTATTCTGTTGTTTAACGTAACCTCGCGCGTGATTCTATACCGTGTGGAGAAAAAATTTGCCCTGTGATGCGAGCTAAGTTTATAGAAGAGAAAACAGTCAAAGCCTTGATGTACCTCTCGACCGCCATTGTGGCACTGGCGGTGGTGAGCATCCTGTGGACGATACTTTCCAAAGGGTGGGGGGCGATGAGTTGGGATATGATCTCAAAACTCCCGGGCGGCGGGTTCTACATTGGCAAGGAGGGGGGCTTTTTGAATGCCATTGTGGGGTCGCTCTACATCGTGGGGACTTCGGCTGTGTTGGGGCTTTTGGTGAGCATCCCCGTTGTTTTCTACCTGAATGTCTATTTGCGGAAATCTTCACGGTTGGGCTATGCAGCGCGGTTGGCGTGCGATGTACTGTTCGGTATCCCTTCGATTGTGTACGGGGCGTTTGGATTTGCACTGATGATATATTTTGGAATGCGTGCCTCGCTGGGGGGTGGTATCGTTGTGGTAACCCTGCTCATCATCCCGATATTCATCCGCTCTATGGACGAGGCGGCGCGCGACTTCCCGCGCGAGATTCTCGATACTGCCTACTCGCTGGGTGCCACGCGACTGCAAACCATCAGGGTTGTTCTGCGGCAGATAGCCCCCGGTATCGCCACCGCTACACTGCTCTCCATCGGGCGAGCCATAGGCGATGCGGCAGGGGTTATGTTTACCGCAGGCTATACCGACAGCATTCCCACTTCACTCTCTCAACCCGCCGCAACGTTGCCGCTGGCTGTCTTTTTTCAGATGACCAGCCCCATTAAGGAGGTGCAAAATCGCGCTTACGCCGCGGCAATGGTGCTTACGCTGATTATCCTTGTGCTGAGCATTGGTGGGCGATTGATTATGAACCGATTTTCCAAAAACAAACTATCATAATGATTTTCAGACCCGATCATAAATTCACTCACGGAGCTGAGACCTCCAAGATGCAAATCGAAGGGCTAAACGTGCATATCGCAGGGCAACATATCCTAAAAGAGGTGAACCTCATTATCCCTGACAAGCGCATCACATGTGTCATCGGTCCGTCGGGTTGTGGTAAATCTACACTGCTACGCTCGATGAATCGCCTGATAGATTCAGTCGAGGGGGCGCACATAGAAGGTAAAATCTTAATCGGCGAGGTAAACCTCATTGATAGTGGCGAGCATCTCACGGAGCTACGGCGGCGTATAGGATTGGTCTCGCAAAAGCCCTGTCCGTTACCCATGTCAATTTTCGAGAACGTAGCTTATGGGTGTCAGATTCACGGCATCCGAAATCGCCGCAAACTCAAAATGGTGGTACGGCACTATCTCGAAGCCGTGGGGCTGTGGGACGAGGTCTGTGAGCGACTCAATGCTCCGGCTACGAGCCTCTCTCTGGGGCAACAACAACGTTTGTGTCTGGCTCGCTCCCTGGCGGTGGAGCCTCAATTTATTCTGGCTGACGAGGCAACCAGCGCGCTCGACCCTATTGCAAGTCGCAATGTAGAGGAGCTTTTCGTAAAGCTCAAAAACGACTATTCCATTATAATGGTCACCCATACCCTGCGTCAGGCGCGCCGAATTGCCGATTACGTGGTGTTTATGTATCTCGGAGAGTTGGTAGAGGCAGGCTTGGCTTCGGAGGTTTTCGATAACCCACAGCATGAACTGACCAAAAAATACCTTTCGGGGGCATTCAGTTAAAAAATAAAAAGTATGAATAGCGAAAATAGAAATAGAGAAAAAATGACCCACCTACGGGAGTTGGAAGCAGAGTCCATCTACGTTCTGAGGGAGGTGGCGGCACAATTCGAGTGTCCGGCTATCCTTTTTTCTGGTGGTAAGGATTCAATCGTGGTTACCCATTTGGCTTACAAGGCATTTTATCCGGCACGCATTCCCTTCCCGCTGGTGCATATCGACACGGGGCACAATTTTGCCGAAACCATAGAGTATCGCGATGCGTTGGTGGAGCGATTGGGTGCGCAACTAATAGTAGGTTCGGTACAGGAATCAATAGACACGGGGCGTGTGCGTGAGGAGACGGGCTACAACGCCAGCCGCAACCGCCTGCAAACTACTACTCTGCTCGACACTATAGAAAAGCATAAGTTCGATGCAGCCATCGGCGGTGCTCGCAGAGACGAGGAGAAAGCACGCGCCAAAGAGCGCTTTTTCTCCCACCGCGACGAGTTCGGTCAGTGGGATCCCCGCAACCAGCGTCCCGAGTTGTGGGACATATACAACGGTCACAAGCAGATTGGCGAGCATTTTCGCGTTTTTCCCATCAGCAACTGGACGGAGATGGACGTGTGGCAATATATCCTCAGTGAGCGGATAGAGATGCCGTCTATCTATTTCACCCACCGGAGGCGAGTGTTTCAGCGAGATGGACAATGGCTGGCTGCCGAAGAGTGTATGAAACTAAGACCCGAAGAGACTGTCGAGATCCGAGAAGTTCGTTGCCGAACTATCGGCGACATTTCTTGCACGGGGCTGACCATTTCGCGCGCGTCGTCATTAGAGGATATTATCGAGGAAATCGCATCTTCGCGCGTTACCGAGCGTGGGGGCAGGGCAGACGATAAACGCTCTGAAACCTCGATGGAAGAGCGCAAAATTGCAGGATATTTTTAAGAGATTGTTACTGAAGATATGGAAAGAGGATATTTGGATATGGAGCTGTTACGCTTTACCACAGCAGGCAGCGTAGACGACGGCAAGAGTACGCTGATCGGGCGGCTGTTGTACGACAGCAAATCTATTTTCGAGGATCAGTTGGAGGCTGTGGAGACCGCCTCACGCAATCGTGGCAACGAGGAGGTGAACCTTGCCTTACTGACTGACGGTCTGCGGAGCGAGCGTGAGCAGGGCATCACCATAGATGTGGCTTATCGCTATTTCGCCACGCCACGTCGTAAATTTATAATCGCCGACACTCCCGGTCACATTCAATATACGCGCAATATGGTCACGGGAGCCTCGACGGCTGATTTGGCGATTATTTTGATTGATGCGCGAGGGGGTGTGAAGGAACAGACCGTGCGGCACAGTTTTATTGCCTCAATGTTGGGCATCGGGCAGGTGGCGGTGTGTGTCAATAAGATGGACTTGGTTGATTTCTCGCAAGCTGTTTTCGATAGCATAGTGAGTGAATATCGAGTGCTCGCTGAGAAATTGGGCTTGCGCAACGTTCACTTCATCCCTATTTCGGCGAAGTTGGGCGACAACGTGGTGGAACAATCGACCAATATGGTGTGGTATGCAGGTCAAACATTGATGGAACTGCTGGAAAGCGCACCTATCGGCAAAAGTTTCACGGACGCTTCCTTGCGCATGACGGTGCAGGGAGTAATTCGTCCCATGAGCGAGCGTTTTCACGATTACAGAGGCTATACGGGGCGTGTGGCTTCGGGCGTGTTGCGGGTGGGTGACGAGGTTACGGTTTATCCTTCGGAAAGAGTCTCTATCATCCGCGCTATCAATCTGGGAGAACATCAACTCACGGAGACTCAAGCAGGCGAATCGGTGGCGGTTCAACTTGCTGATGACATTGACATCGGACGAGGAGATTTGATTGCAAGCGGCAAAGCTCCGAAGGTATCCAATGAAATTAAACTGAAAGTTTGTTGGTTCAACGCCAATCCGCTCCTTACAGGAGGTCGCTATATCATTCGCCATGCCACCCGCGAGGTACAAGGCATCGCAAAGAGTATCGACTATCGAATTGACATCGAAACCCTCACTCAAGAACCCGCCGCAAGATTGGAAATGAACGATATTGCCGCCCTCACTCTGAAAACATCTGCCTCGCTGGTGTTCGACCCTTACAAAGAGAATCGCACCACAGGTAGCCTTATATTCATTGACCCCGCAACCTTCGAGACCGTCGGAGCGGGAATAATTCTGTAAAACTATGGATAAAATAACATCTGCTGAAAACATTTTGCGCACCGCACTGGAACAATACTCCGGTCGCATAGCACTCTCGTCGAGCCTCAGTATCGAGGATCAGGTATTGACCGACATATTGGTACGCCTCGACCCTGCGGCGCGTATTTTTACTCTTGATACAGGTCGCCTGTTTCCCGAAACTTACACCCTCATCGACCGCACCAATAAACATTACGGCATCCACATTGAGGTCTTCTTCCCCGAGAGCGAGGCGGTGGAGACTATGGTCAACGGGCAAGGCATCAATCTTTTTTACGATAGCCTGCCCCAACGCAAAGAGTGTTGTCGTGTCCGTAAAATAGAGCCGCTCAGGCGCGCTTTTGCCGGGCTTGATGCGTGGATATGCGGTCTGCGGAGGGAACAATCCATCACGCGCACCGAAGTTTTGCCCGTCGAACGCGACGAGGCTAACGACCTTGTTAAAATCAATCCGCTTTTCGACTGGACGGAACAAGAGGTGTGGGATTACATCCGTACTCATAACGTGCCCTACAACACTCTCCACGACGAGGGCTTCCCAAGCATAGGTTGCCAGCCCTGTACCCGCGCTGTAGCTCCGGGAGCCGATGCTCGATCGGGTCGCTGGTGGTGGGAGTCTCCCGAACATAAAGAGTGCGGTCTACACAGTCGACTTTAAAGTAAAAAGTGTTGAGTTTAGAGTTCCGGACATTGAGTTTAGACGAAAAAGAGTTGACTTTAAACCAAAAAGCATTGAGTTTAGAGCAAAGAGCTTTAAAGTCATAGTAAATAACTTTAAAGTCAATTCTAAAAGCTTTAAACTCAAACCTCAAATAGTTAAATTAGTGTGTTTTTCTTTTGAATATTCTCAAAACTTATAGAAGGAATGTCAAAAATGGTGAAAACGCTACCTATTTCGTCTGGGAAATGGGCATCTGAGGATTGTATGAAGGTTGCGTTTTTCAAATACGGATTTGCGGCAATGAAATCGGCAACGGTTGTGTGTCTACTTAGTTCCAGAGCGTCGTAACGGAGAGTTGGGGGAATAAAACCGAGTTGGGAAAGAACGCTGTACATCTTTTTGTCAATGTGAGCAGGGATGAAAATGCCGTTTAAACTGTGTACTTTTTTCTCAACTTCTTCAATACTTTGATTAATGGCAGGAATGAGCAGGCGTTCTTCTTCATAAATGATTTCTTCATCGACATTCACCACCACTTGATAGCCGAATTTCTCAGGGTTATTACGAATAAAAGGTAAGTGAGCGTCCAAATAGGCTTGAAATTCATCGAGTTTTTCGTCATCGGGCAGGAAAGCGAGGCAATGGGCTTCTTCGGCGGTGGTTACTTCGGCACCGGTGAGCACATAAATACCATGTTCTCTGCCTAAATCTCTCACCATTTTAGCTTGTCGAGTGGAATTATGGTCGGTGATACCGATAATGTCCAATCCTTTTTCTTTTGCTATGCGGACGATGTTTGAAGGACTCATTTCGAGTTCTCCGCATGGTGAGAGCACGGTGTGAATATGCAAATCAGCTCGAAATTCAGCCATTTTTAAGGATTTCAAACAAGGCTCCGGCAATTTCAAAAGTAGGTAATGACGTACTTAAAACCGGAATACCTTCCGTTTCGCTCTCGTTTCGGGTGTCTTCTTCAGGTTGGTAGCCTTTCACGAGTATCACAGCTGCAAGTTCTTTCAGAGAAGCTATTGCCATGATATTTTTATGAGTTTGCAAAGTGAGCCAAACGTTGCCCTCGTTTGCATTTCCCATGACGTCGCTCAAAAGGTCGGACACATAGCCGCCTTTCACTTCTCTTTCCAATCCGGCAGCACCGCTGCACACGGTCAATTGTAGTTTTTCAACAATGTCTTTTACTTTCATTATTTATGATTTTCAAATTTATCTTCACCCCATATTTTTGCTGCTATTTCCTGCGATTCTTCGGGAGAAATAAGTTCGTCTTTTGTGAGCATTTTTTGTTTGAATATGCACTGACTTAGTTTTGCTTTTCCCATAACCACATCTTTTGCAAGCGATTTGCATGACGGTGTGCCGCAAAACCCGCAATCCACCTGCGGAAGTATCTTCATTATTTTATTAATCTGTTCCATTTTCTGCATGGCAACCGTAAAATCTTCATCCAATTTTTCGATGGAGCGTGGCATGATTTCTCCCGTGAGTTGCATTTGCGGAATAAGGAAGTCTTTATATTTGGGCATCTTATTTACGGAAGTGTAATTATTCTTCACGTAGTCTTCCATACGTTTATTCAATCTCTCGATGGTGAGGAAGCGATTATTAGTGGCGAGTGCACCGCCTGCGCATGAATGGTCGCACGCACGAAGTTCAATGAAGTCAATATCATTCAACTCATCATTTTCAAGTTTCTCCAGAATATCAATAACGTTGTGGATTTCATCAATTGCCAGACATCTGCCTTTAAAATTAGATGATTCACCGCCCGAAAGAGTCCATTGGATAGATTCCGGCGTCAGATGATACTGTTCAGGTACTTTCTCAACAGGATTATTTTTGTTTTTATTGATAGACAGCAACACTTTATTGTATATGAAATCCATGTTGATAACTCCGTCAACCGGCGATTTATCTTCACCCACCGGCGATTTGATTGCTGCGATTTTTGCAGCGCACTGAGTTACATAGAAAACGCCTATTTCTTCTTCCGGTATACCTTTATCTATAAACTTTTTGCGGGCATATATTGCGCTTAAGTCCATAGCTTGTTTGAGGCGTATGATATTATCAATCAAGGAGGGGAAACGCACTTGAATAAGTCGTATCACAGCAGGACAGAATGCGGAAATAAACGGATGTTTATGCTTGTTGAGTTCCATAAACTTTTCACTTTCGCTGATTATCATGGGCACGGCTTTATCCACTTCCATAACGTAAGTGAAGCCGATATTATGCAATTCGGCAAAGATTTGTTCCTCACTTATATCATCCGGAAATTGTCCGATGAACACGGTGGGAAGCAATATAACGCGATTGGAAAACTTGAAGATTTGCGAGAAGTCGTCCTGCTCAACGATGATAGCTCTGCGCGGACATGATTTGAGGCACATGCCGCAGTCGGTGCATGCCGCCTCGTTGATTACTGCCTTTCCGTATTTGATGCGTATTGCGGCAGTAGGGCAAACGTTCATGCAGTGAGTGCAACCCGTGCAGGCTTCGCTCACTACTTTTAAGGCATGATAAAAAGGTTTCCCCATAGTTGTTTAATTTAGATGTGTAATCATGGTTACGGTAGTACCTTTGTTGACTTCCGATTCTATTTTTAGTTCGTCGCAGTTCTTTTTTATGTTCGGTAGTCCCATTCCTGCTCCGAATCCCATCTCTCTCACTGCCGGAGATGCAGTTGAAAAACCTTCCTGCATAGCAAGGTTAATGTCGGGAATACCGGGACCTTTGTCGGCAATTTTTACAACTATTGCATTATTGTCGAACACTACATTCATCACGCCCTCGTAAGCGTGTGCCACCACATTTACTTCCGCTTCATACAACGCCACCACAATTCGTTTTATTAATGCGGGATTAACATTCAGTTGTTTTAACAGTTTCTTTACTTCGCTCGAAGCCGTTCCGGCGTGAGAAAAATTACCGCCTTCTATTTCGTAATTAAATTCCATAAATAAAATTATTAAAACACAGGCTTTAAGCCGGCTTTGTAGAGTATCCCACACACATTGAACATGCTCATTTTGCTTTGCAAAAGCGTGATGCCGTTTTCTTTTGCAAGTTCGCACATTTCTTCCGTTATATTTTTGCCTCTGACAAATAATACGGTTGAAATGTCCGACATTTCAGCTGTTCGTATCACTTGCAAATTAGCCATACCCGTGATGAGTAGCAGCTCATCTGTGTTCACGGTTAGAATATCGCTCATAAGATCGGCTGCCACCGCATATTTTATTTCATTATGAGATTGATTGCCTGTACATACTTGCACGGCTTCCGTAAGTTTTATAACATCTTCCGCTGTCATTTGCTTAAAATTAAGTGGCTCTAAGGTAAATAAATTTTAAATAATCCGTTAATCCGGTAAACGTATCTTCTCCGGCTCCTGCTTTTTGAATGCTTCAAAATCCTGTATTGCCAACAACATATCTTCGAGGAAATCCTGTGAACAACCGTTCTTACGTGCAATCTCATAGTAAGCCCGCATCGTTTCAATGGCACAAACGTCTGTGCCCGCAATTACAAAAGCCGGCACATCGTCAATCAAACATTTATGTAAAATTCTTTTCTGATCTTTCATCGTTTGAGAGGGGGAATTACCTGATAAAGTTTGTTCGTTGCCATACTTCTTCCGCTTCCGGTACGGCTTTATTACCGGATTTAAGATTTTTCAGCAACCATGCCATGTTTCTTCCGAGAGTGCGCATGGTTTGCAAACCTTCGGCATCCTGCAACACTTCATTAGGTTGACAACCGTAGGCAATGTTCCAATATTGCGAAGAAACCACCGGCATACTTGCAATGGTGAAATATTTGTTGAGACGGTCGAAAGCGGTGCTTGCACCTCCTCTGCGACACACGGCTATCGATGCGGCAGGTTTATATTGCATATACTCGGAAGACGAGTAGAACAGGCGGTCGAGGAGTGCACACAAAGAACCGTTGGGACCGGCATAATAAACCGGTGAACCGATTATCAAACCGTCTGCTTCTTTAACGTTTTCCAAAACGTTGTTGTAGAGTTCATCCTGAAAAACACAACGCCCCAGTTCGTAGCATTTAAGACAGGCGGTGCAGCCTTGAACGGCTTTTGTTCCGATGCTGATAATTTTGGTTTTAATGCCTTCTGCTTCCAATGCTTTTGCCGTTTCCGACAGAGCCGTAAATGTGTTACCTTCTTTTCGAGGACTTCCGTTTATTAATAGTACTTTCATAATGTTTTGGTATTTTTTTATTTGTAAAAATTTCACAACACACAAAGGTATTGATTTAATTTGAAAATGCGGATTGATATTATACCTTTGTGTGGGTGAAAAATTTAGCGGATAAGAAATTATATGCGAAAGAGAGTTACAACGGCAGTGATAATGGGTGCTGGACTCGGCACAAGGTTCGGCAAACATACGGAGTTTATACCGAAAGGATTTATTGAAGTGAAAGGAAAACCGATGGTGGTTAGCTCCGTTGAATTACTGATTTCGTGTGGAGTGGAACGTATTATAATAGGTACAGGCTACCGTAAGGAATGTTACGAGGAGTTGGCAAAGTCGTATTCACGGATAACAACATGTTTCAGTCCCAAATTTGCCGAAACCAACAGTATGTATACCCTTTATAACACTCGTAGTGAGATTGGGAACGACGATTTCTTGCTGCTTGAATCCGACATTATTTATGAACGTAGGGCATTGGAAGTTTTGCTTGAAAGTGAAGAAGCCGATTTGATGCTTGCCACGCCGGTCAACAAGTTTCAAGACATGTATTATGTGGAATATGATGCGGAAAAGCGTTTGACTAATTGTTCGGTGAATAAAAACGAGTTAAATCCTCTTGGGGAGATGGTCGGGATACATAAATTGTCCAACGAATTTTATCAATTGATGTGTGGGGATTTTGAACGCAAATTGAACGACAATCCGAAGTTAGGATATGAATTTGAAATTTTGAATATAGCTCAAACGCAGCGACCGATAAAGGTGATTAACGTAAGCGGTTTGAAATGGTATGAAATAGATGATGAATCCGATTTGGAATATGCGGAGAAAAATATTGATTTATGAAAAATAAGAAAGTTTACCTTGGAATGACGGCGGATATAATGCATCCGGGTTTGATACGAATTATAAACGAAGGCACGAAATACGGAGATGTGGTGGTTGGTTTGCTTACCGATGCTGCCATTGCTTCTCATAAGCGTTTACCGTATTTGACTTACGAACAGCGCAAAGAAGTGGTGGAAAGCATAAAAGGCGTGAGCGAGGTGGTGGCTCAGGAAGAATGGAGCTATGTAAACAATTTGCGTAAATTGCGCCCCGATTACATTATTCACGGAGATGATTGGGTGAGCGGTCCGTTGCAGAAAATCAGAGAGGATGTTTTCAGTGTGATGCGGGAGATTGGGGGAGAAGTGATAGAAATTCCTTATACACAAGGTATCAACTCAACATCTTTGGATAAGGACATTAAGGCGATAGGTACCACGCCCGACGTGCGTTTGAAATCGTTGAGACGATTGATAAATGCCAAACCGGTTGTGAGGATTTTGGAGGCTCATGACGGTTTATGCGGCTTGATTATAGAAAACTTGGAACTCTACGACGATTCAGGACGCAAGGAATTTGACGGAATGTGGTCGAGCAGTTTAACTGACTCCACAAGCAAAGGTAAACCCGATATTGAAGCGGTTGACCTCACAACACGTTTGCAGGATTTAAACAACATTCTGGAATGTACTACCAAACCGATTATTTTTGACGGCGACACCGGCGGTAAGACGGAACATTTTGCTTTCACCGTTAGAACCTTGGAACGTCATGGAATATCAGCCGTTATAATCGAAGACAAAATAGGCTTGAAGAAGAATTCACTTTTCGGTACGGATGTGTTGCAGTGTCAAGACACGATAGAAGGCTTTACTGAAAAAATCAAAGTCGGTAAATCGTCCCAAGTAACCGATGACTTCATGATAATTGCCCGCATTGAAAGTTTGATTGCCGGTAAACCCGTGTCGGATGCGTTGGAAAGAGGTTATGCCTACGTTGAAGCCGGTGCCGACGGTATTATGATTCACAGCAAGGATAAATCGGGCGATGACATTAGAGAATTTTGCACCGAATTTCGCAAACGCTATACGCACATACCGATTGTCGTAGTCCCCACGACATACGACCACATCTATGAGAAGCAACTTGTTGAGTGGGGTGCAAACATCGTGATATATGCAAATCATCTTTTGAGGGCGGCTTATCCTGCTATGCGCAAAGTTGCGAGTAAAATTCTGAAATATGAGAGGGCGTTGGAAGTGAGAGAAGATTGCCTGCCTATAAAGGAAATCTTGGAATTGATACCCGGTACAAAATAAGGTGTTATGATTAGTGTTGAAAAATTTTATCAATTGCTTTCGGAAAACGGTATTGAGTTCTTTACGGGCGTACCGGATTCTTTGCTGAAAGATATTTGTGCTTACATAACCGACAACACTCCGGCAGAAAAAAACATTATTGCAGCAAATGAGGGTGCTGCCGTCGGCTTGGCATGCGGTTACCACATTGCCACCGGTTTGACGCCCTTAGTCTACATGCAGAATTCCGGCATAGGTAATGCCGTAAATCCTCTTGTTTCTCTTGCAGACGAAAAGGTCTACAATATCCCTTTGTTTTTGATGATCGGTTGGAGAGGTGAACCCGGCAAGCACGATGAACCTCAGCATGTGAAGCAGGGAGAAATAACACTGGATTTGTTGCACACGATAGGAGTGCCTTACGTGGTGTTGGAAGAAAACGAAGCGGAAGCATTCGAGCAAATGCGTAGGTTGTTTGCAGAAATCGGAAATACCGGTCGCACACATGCGATTGTGGTGAGAGATAAAACGTTTTCACCTTATAAACTCAATGCCAAGCAACCGAATAATAACTATTTGAGCCGTGAAGACGCTTTGAAATTGGTGGTTGACAACATTGCGGAGGATGAGATCATAGTTTCCACTACGGGTAAACTCTCGCGAGAATTGTATGAATACAGAGATGAAAAGAAACGCCCTCATTCGGGAGATTTCCTAACAGTCGGTTCAATGGGGCATTCGTCTTCGATAGCTTTGGGTATTGCTTTGGAGAAAAAAGATAGGACAGTTTTTTGTTTGGACGGCGACGGTGCATTTCTTATGCACTTGGGTGCTATCACTAATATAGGTATGTTTTCACCTGCAAATTTCAAGCATATAGTTTTCAACAACGGTGTCCATGAATCTGTGGGCGGTCAACCGACGGCAGGTTTCAAAATCAATATACCTGCGATTGCTTCGGCTTGCGGTTATTCGGGTGCAATGACGGCTACCACAGCAAGCGAGATAGAGGAAGGTATGCGGCAATTGCGTGCGGCAAAAGGTGCTTACTTGCTTGAAATTAAAGTGGGCATAGCTTCACGCTCCGATTTGGGTCGTCCGAAAACGACACCCGTAAAAAACAAAATAGAACTTATGAAAAAATTAAAATAGCATCATGAAAATCGAAAGAAAGATACTACTAAACCCGGGTCCTGCCACCACTTCCGATGAAGTGAAGTTTGCAATGTTGGTGCCAGATATATGCCCTCGTGAAGAAGAATTCGGAGCAATAATGAACACAATCAAAGAGGATTTGCCGAAGGTGGTGAACGCTGGTGATGAATATACTTCCGTGATGTTTACGGCTTCGGGCACGGGAGGAGTGGAAGCTGTGATCACTTCCGCAATACCTGCCGGCGGGAAAATATTGGTGGTTGAAAACGGTGCCTACGGTACGAGAATGGCTGAAATAGCGGAAACATATAAAATACCTACCGTGCGCTACCGGCTTGCTTACGGCGATTTTCCCGATGTGGCTACTATTAAAAGGTATTTGGATGAGGATGCTACCATAACGCATGTAGGCATTATTGACCATGAAACCACAACAGGTATGCGTAATCCGGTGCAGGAAGTGTGCGACACGGCTCATGCGCTCGGTAGGGAAGTGATTGTGGACTGTATGAGTTCTTTTGCCGGTTTACCGATTGATTTGCAACGTTGGCAAGCCGATTATATCGTTTCATCTTCCAACAAGTGTATACAGGGAATGCCGGGTTTGGTATTTGTGATTTTCAAAAAGTCGGCTTTGAATGCTCTGAAAGAAAATAAACACGGGCGTTCCTTTTATTTCGACATATATTCGCAGTATGACGGTTTCCGAAACACCGGTCAGATGCCTTTCACACCTCCTGTGCAAGTGGTCTACGCATTGCGCAAGGCTTTGGATTTATTCTTTGAGGAAACGGCGGAAGGTCGTATACGCAGATATAGGCGCAACTACGAGGTTTTGAAAGAAGGATTGTCGTCGTTTGGTTTCCGTTTTCTTCTCGAAGATCGCTATCAGTCGGGACTTTTGATTGCCGTTTGCGAACCTGCCAATGAAGATTATGACTTCAATTCGATGCACGATTTCTTTTATGCACGTGGCTACACGATTTATCCGGGTAAAGGCGCAAAGGAACTGACTTTTCGGCTTTCCGTGCTCGGCGATTTGTATGAAGCCGATATACGTTCTTTCCTGAAAGAGATGAGTGCCTACTTGTCAACCTTGAACGAGCCTTTGAAATATTAACGACTTTTTCTATCACCATGAAACTATCCATTATCGTTGCTGCTGCTGAAAACAGTGTTATAGGTAAAGACAATAATTTGATATGGCACCTGCCGGCGGATTTGAAGTATTTTAAAACGGTAACCACCGGTCATTCCGTTATCATGGGGCGCAAAACGTATCTTTCAATAGGTAGACCATTGCCTAATCGTCGCAACATTATTATTTCCACCGACAAAAATCTGTCTGTAGAAAATTGCGAAGTAGCCCATAGCGTGGAAGAAGCTATGGAACTTGTGAAGAATGAAGATGAGGCATTTGTGATAGGCGGGGGAAGCGTTTACAAAACATTTTGGGACAAAGCCGACCGCATTTATCTTACATTGGTGCATACCGTTTCCGACGGTGATACCAAGATACCCGCAATTTCACCTTTGCTTTGGAAGGAAGTGAGTCGTGAACACCACCTTAAAGACAACAAAAACGCCTTCGATTATTCTTTTGTGGTTTTTGAAAGAAAGTAGCTTGAAACGCTGCTCGTACTAAAATAATTCTCCTATGCCTTGACGTATGATTTCGGGAGATTCTCCGCTGCAATCCACAACAGTTGAAGGTTCGTTGCGTCCATAGCCGCCGTCAACTACTATGTCGACATGATTGCGGTATTTTTCAAATATTAAATCCGGATCGGTCATATATTCCACAACTTCATCGTCGTCATGAACGGAAGTTGTGAGCAGCGGACTGCCGAATTCTTTCACAATAGCCATGATCACCGGATTGTCGGGAATACGAATACCTATCGTTTTACGTTTGTTTTCCAAAATATGGGGCAGTCGATTTGAAGCATTCAGAATAAAAGTGAAAGGACCGGGCAAACTGCGTTTCATCAACTTAAAAGTGGCATCGTTCACCTTTGCATAAGCGGCAATATTGCTTAAGTCCGGACATATTATAGAAAAATTTGCTTTTTCTGCTTTCACACCTTTGATTGTTGCCACTCTCTGCACGGCTTTCACCGCTTTTATGTCGCAACCTATGGCATAAATCGTGTCCGTAGGATAAATCACCACTCCTCCGCCGGTTAGCATATCTACCACTTCTCTTACAATCCTGTAGTCAGGATTTTTTTCATATATTTTTACTAATTCTGCCATTTTATATCATCGGTTCGTGTAAGCAATAGCTTTCAACACATTGTCAAAGGTAAGGTAATAATTTCAAATATACCGAATTTTGTATTAAAAGTACGGGCGTATGGTTACACCCGAAACACACAACATCGTCATCGGGCGTATGCCGTATGCCCGTAGATTACAGGCGTTGCGGGTATTATATTGTGGGGCGTGAAAAATATTCTAACATTATTTTGTCGATATTCAGAATTATTTTTTTACATTTGCATCGCAATAGTTTCTTTGCAAAAACCATGGTTAATTTCGCCTCTTTTTTCCCTTTTTCGATCTCTTCCGTTTTCATATTGATATGATGTAATTGTTTAAAAATATTGCAGTTAGCTTCTTTTTGCAAACAACCCTATTTCATTGATTTTCGGGTCAGCGGATTTTTCAGGTTGAGACCACTTCCTGTTTTCACGAATAGGCGTTATCTTTGCAGTCATGAATTCATATAAGTTACTTAGTGCTATTCTGCCCGATGTTTTGATAGACAATTTTGAGGTTGTCAACTACGAGAAGACAGATGTTCGTTTTGACATTTGGCTTGATGAGAAAAAAGTTCAACTACGTGAGGACAAGTATAATAGTAAAGTGGTAGCCTACGGTTTTGGATCTTACCATACCATTCAAGATTTTCCTATTCGAGGTCGAGCAACTTATCTTCATGTCCGCAAGCGCAAATGGCTCGATCAGGATACAGGTGATATTTTTAGTTATGATTGGGAATTGTCCGAACATGACCGCACACGCCTCAATGCAGAGTTCGTGTCTTTTTTAAAAGAGGGAGATTGAGACTACCCCTGTAAACATCAGTACGCTTGCAGCCCGAAACGGTCTCAATGGTCAGACACTTCGCAAGCAGTACAAGGAGGTCATTAGTGAGTATCGCAGTTGGGATCAATTAGCTCATGCAGAAGAATATCTTGTGTTTGAGGATAACTTGGGCAGTGATTTGAGTTTGGATGAAACCTGCCTGAGTAACGGCGAAGTCTACACGGTGCTTACCAATAAAGCCGCTCATGGTCGGAAAGGTTGCCTTGTTGCCATGGTTCGCTGTGTAGGCAGTGAAACTGTAATCAAAGCATTCAAGCGAATGACACACGCCATGCGCCTTACTGTTAAGACGGTAACCACCGATCTCTCCTCAGCCATGATGCTAATTGCACGTGAGAGTTTTCCCAAAGCGCAACTGATAAATGACCGTTTCCATGTGCAGCAGTTGATGAATGAAGCCGTCGATAATCTTCGGGTAAGATACCGCTGGGAAGTACTTGAGGCTGAGAACATGGCTATCAAGGAATACCGACAAAAACGCAAGGAAGCTAAAGGACACGGTCATTCGATAGAGCCATGGAAACCCATAAAAATGAGCAACGGAGAAACGATGACACAGATAATGGCTCGCAGTAAACACATTATCCTACAACACTTTTCAAAATGGAATGAACAACAAAAAGCTCGTGCCGAAATTCTCTTTGAGAACTATCCAAAGCTCAAGCGAGGGTATGACCTCTCCATCAAGCTAACCGAGATATTCAACAAACGTATTACGGCAGATTCTGCCAGATTGCTACTTGCCAAGTGGTATGATGAAGTGGAAAAGTTCGGAGAAATGCAATTCAACCGTGTGCTGGATACATTTGAGAATCACTACCAAACAATCATAAATTATTTCAATGAAAGATTGACAAACGCATCGGCTGAATCCTTCAATGCCAAAATCAAAGCCTTTCGCTCACAGTTTAGAGGTGTGGGAGATATTAAGTTCTTTATGTATAGGTTGTCCATGCTCTATTCATGAAAATAGGAAGTGGTCTCAACCCGAAAAATCCGCTGACCCGTAATTCTTCTTAAAGAAAAGAGGCTAAATCTCCTTTGAAATAGCCTCTTTTAGCCTCTTTTTTGTAGCGGGGACCAGACTCGAACTGATGACCTTTGGGTTATGAGCCCAACGAGCTACCACTGCTCCACCCCGCAATATTATCAAAACCACCTTTCTGATTTTGCTATGCAAAGGTAGTGCTTTTTATTTATAATCCAAGCCTGATTTGAATATTTTTAGTAATATTAAAATGCAGCGATAATAACAATTACCAATAATGTAGTTAATCCGGTAAAAATGATGATATTGTGATGTTGTATTTTTGAAGAATTACTTAATATTTTATAATCGTTAGTTTTGAATTTTAGCAATTTCTCTATATAGGATGACTTTATAATTCCTTTGTAAATAAAATAGGATATATAAGCACCTATAACACCTACTATCAATCCGCCGAATAAATCTCCCGGATAATGCAATCCAAGATAAACGCGTGAATAAGAATTGATTAAAGCCCAAGATAAGAAGAAATATGTAAGAGATTTTCTTTTAAAAAATAGCATAACAGCAAAAGCCAGACCGAATGAATTTGCTGCATGACATGACGGGAAACCGTAGCGACCGCCACGTTTGCCATTTACAATATGTACAAATTCGGAAATAGGATTGTTGGGATTGCTCGGACGCATACGTTGTATCTCCGGACGTATAACGGAAGCGCATATTTGATCACTAAAAATAATAACACCAACAATCATTATCACCAAGAGCAAAGACATTCCGATACTGAAATTTTTCCAAATCACATACAAAATTGCAGCGTAAAGCGGTGCCCACGTAAACTTTGCTGTGAAAAACCACATGAATTTGTCAAAATACGGCGAAGTTATTCCGTTGATATAGAAAAATAAATCTTGGTCAAACTGCTGCAGAGTTTCGAGCATAAATTATTGAATATCAAAATGCTCCTTTATAAGAGCGAGCAATTGTTCTTTAGGGCGTAAACCACTTACAAGAAAAGGTTCTTTGTCCTTAGGAATAAATAACATGAGGGGAATGCTTCTTACGTTGAATACATGTGCGAGCTCTCTCTCTTTATCGGTATTAACCTTATAAACCTGTATTTTAGAACCAAGTTCTTGTTGAATTTCTTCCAAGATCGGTGAAAGCCGTTTGCAAGGACCACACCAGTCAGCATAAAAATCCACTATAGCAGGTTTGTTTCCATAGTAATTCCATACTTTTAATGTGTCATAGTTAAAAATTTTTTCCTTAAAGGCTTTTGTGTCAATATTCTCAACTTTTTGTGCTGCAATGTTTATAGTTAACAGCGTACCCACTGATAGTAATAGTAGTATTAGAGATTTTTTCATGTTATTAGCTAATTAACGCACAAATTTAAGCAATAATATTTTATAATTATGTTTTTTAGGCTTATTTTTGAATTAAAATTGGAAAATGATGACACTTTATCCTAATGCTAAGATAAATATAGGTTTGTTTGTTACTTCTAAAAGAAGTGATGGATACCATAATTTAGAGTCTGTATTTTTACCTGTTTCATTGTGTGATATACTTGAAATAGAAGAAATTAATGGCAATGTCGGTGATTGCTATTTTGAACAAAATGGGATTATAATTGATTGTCCGATGGAGGAAAATATAGTAGTTAAAGCTTATCAATTGCTTTCATTTCACTATAAATTGCCCTCTGTGTCAATTAGTTTGCAAAAGAGGATGCCAACCGGTGCCGGTTTGGGTGGAGGTTCTTCCGATGCAGCATTTTGTTTGAAAGCCTTGAATGAATATTTCCATTTGAAGATTACGGAGAATCAGTTAATGAGATTTGCAGCATCACTTGGGAGTGATTGTATGTTTTTCATCAAAAATACACCTGCATTTGTTAGTAGTAGAGGCGACAATATAAAACCGATAGATTTTCAATTACTTGGTTATAAAATATGTATTCTCAAACCACCTTTTGGAGTTTCAACAAAAGAGGCTTATTCGAAGATCGTACCGAAATCAGCTTCGTTTAATTTGAATAATTTGTCAAAGCTTACTATGTCAAAATGGAGGGAAATTATTTTTAATGATTTTGAAGAGAGAGTGTTTGTAAAATATCCTGAAATAAACGAATTAAAGAGATATCTTTATAGTATCGGAGCTATTTATGCTTCGATGAGTGGTAGCGGTTCGGCAGTTTATGGAATTTTTGAAAAGTATCCTGATGTTCAGGAAAATAATTTACCACCTGATACTTTCTATAGTATATGTGAATTTATATAATATACTCAGTTTATTGTTTCGTATTTGTTATCGGTCAGATTGCTCGGATATTGCTTTCCCATTCTTTTTCTTTATGTATTTGGTAACCATAAAGATACGAAAAAATACCTGACAATCTACTGATAGCCAATTGATTAAATATAAAAAACCGGAACAAGCATTTAATTGTGTTGGAGGCATGTTAAAATAAACAAAACTTTTCCTTTCTTTTTTTAAGAGAAATTTGTATTTTTACAACCTGATTATCAACAAAAACGATTGCCTATGTAAACTGTATATATAAGTAAATACGCACATTATAAGACATTTGGGAAAAGCGTTATAGCTTAATCTGGTGTTTGAAACTTCGACACTTTCAAAAATCTACCAAGAGTAAAGCGAAAACGCTCACGCCTCAGGCGTGGGCTTTACTCGTTTATTTGGTAGATAGGTAGTCGAAGACCTCAAGCACGGATAATTAGGGTTTTGTCCGCGCTTTTCTTATGTGCATATTCAATGGATGGGACAATAACAAAATGTAAGAATCAATTTATTAAAGTTAAAGCAAAAATGAAAAAGACAATTATTTTGATGTTAGTACTATTTCTTGCGGGCGGCATGGGAGTTGTTGCTCAAAATTATCAAGATGTAGTTTATTTGAAAAATGGAAGTATCATACGTGGTCTTATCGTTGAACAAGTTCCCAATAAATCCATTAAACTGGAAACAGTCGATGGGAATATTTTTGTCTATACAATGGACGAAATTGAGAAGATGACCAAAGACGTTGCCAAGAAATTGAGCAGAGGAGTCTCTTTTTTGAGTAGTTCCGATATGAAATCCGGCGGCTATATTGGGCTTGTTGAGTTGGGTTATGGAATTGGTGTTGGAGATTATTCAATGGATAGATTGAAATTGAATATAATCAATGGTTATCAGTTCAATCCCTATCTTGCAGTAGGCTTTGGAACAGGATTACGGTATTTTCTAGATGCTGAAAGTTGCCTAATACCTCTGTTTACTAATGTACGAGCTAATTTGCTTGATTATAAAATTTCACCCTATTTTTCGCTTGACATAGGTTACTCTATCGGTGTAGGTGATTTGGACGGAGGATTTCTTTTGAGTCCAACAATCGGTGCAAGTTTTAAAATCTCGGAGAATAACGCTCTGAATGTAGGTATAGGGTATGAAATGCAAAATCTCGAATTTAGTTGGTATGATAGTTACTACAGTTATGGAAGCACATCCGAAAACTGTGGGGCTTTTACTATAAAAGTAGGTGTTTCATTCTAAAAACAAAATATTTCATTAAATGTTACAAGGCAAGTGCCCGAGAATGTTCTCCGGCACTTGCTTTTTCATTTCCAGCCTACTTTTTGCATATTAGGTCGAAAACGAAACAATTCAAAAGAAAAAGAGGCTGTCCCAAAACATTGTGTCGGTCTCTTTTTTCAATTCAGTCGATCTCTGTAAGAATAGTCTATTAAGCTGCGATTTGGAATGTATTTCGGGATTGCGTGTTGCGCGTTAAGGTATAATGGCATTTGGAGAGTGATTTTGTGGGATTTGGGAGTTGTTTGGATATCATACGAGCCAACTTGGAAAGATTTAGTACTATGGCAAGTATGGAGAAGTCCATTTCTATTTATCTTCTCCGAAGTGTCTGAAACGAAGATACTGACCATCATATCGTATATGGGAGAAAACAGGTTCCGGTTCCACGCAACGTTTCTTACGCCGTCGGATGCCCTCCTCATAGATCACTCCCGAGCCTTAGCTTTCAGACGATTCAGATTATGCTTCACTTCTATCCGCCTGTTGCCTTTAGTTTTTAAACACAAACATCTAAGTGGGCAACCAGAGCAGTTTTGAGCCTCATACGAGGATGATAGGAGGAGGTGCGCTCTATTACACAGATGTACAGTGCTTCTACTATCGCATTGACCAACCTGACGGGTGCATTCTCCGCGATGTTCTGATCCAAACGCGGCGGAAACAACCATCCCTGACCTTGTAGATTCTTCTTAAATACCGACTTCCTCATATCTATAACTTATTGATTTATATGTACCTAAACTACAAATTATTCTGAAACACACAAAGGGTTTTAACATAAAAAAACTGCCCAAAACTTTTTGGATAGCCCTAATTTTTTGACATAAAGGTTTTACCAGACAGCAGTAATTAAAAATCTTAACATCAAAAGGTTGTAATTGTAATAAATTTCCTAAATTTGTGGCGATGGAACAAGTAGATATACTAAAAACTAAAACGATGAGAAATATTTTAATTTTAATTGTAATGGCAATGGTTACGTTTGGATGTAAATGCAAAGACAATGCTGGGGAACAGAAATCGTCCGGAGAACTTAAAAAAATAGATGTTTTTGATTTTCAGGAAAAAATAGTTAAGCTTATAGCTAAGGACTGGATGTTGATAACTGCCGGAACACCTGATAAGTTTAATACAATGACTGCAAGTTGGGGATGTCTGGGGAATTTATGGAATAAGCCGGTTGCAATAGTCTTTGTACGTCCGCAACGCTATACTTTTGAATTTACGGAAGCAAATGACAGAATGACTTTGTCGTTTTTTCCTGACAACTATCGTCCGCAGCTTACTTTGCTTGGTACTAAGTCCGGACGTGATACGGATAAGGTTAAGGAATCAGGACTTACTCCCATACAGACGCCCTATGGCAATATGACGTTTAAGGAAGCAAGAATTGTGGTTGAAGGCAAAAAATTATACGCTGATTTTTTTGAACCTGAGTCATTTATTGACAAAAGTATAGATACTTCTATTTATCCAACGAAGGATTATCATAAAATGTATATCATTGAAATAGAGAATATATACATTAAATAATTTGTAATGTGATAGAGATTCAATAGTATTTGTTTGGATTGGAGTTTGTTTTTCAACAAGCTCCAATTTTTTGTAAGTTGCTTAATATATTTTATGTAGTATAGGTTTGCATGAAAAGTTAGTGATAATTTATGTTTTTTAACATTTAAGTTTGTTGCTACTCAAAAATATTTATATACATTTGCCCACTCGGAAACGATTGAAGATAAAAACGTTTCCAAGTTTAATGGATTTCAAAATATAACTGTTGAATACCGAAAGAAATATAGATGAGAATTTGTTGTCCGATATTTCGGATATTTTCTTAACTTATGGTTTGAGAAGTACGTCAATGGATGATATTAGTACACATTTGAAGATGTCTAAAAAGACGTTATATCAAATGTTTAAAAATAAAGACGATCTTGTGGAACAGGTGATGTTGTTTCGTCTTAATCCTAAGAAGCAAAGTAGAGCATATAAGGTTCTTTCTGAGATGTCGCCCATCGGTTATTTCTTTGAGATCAAAAAACATATTATTGAGGATATGAAAACTAAAATGCCTTCAAATTATTTTGATTTAAAGAAATATCATCCGGAGGTACACAAAAGAATTTTGGAAAAGAATGATTGTTTTTTGAGGGAACTTTTGACGGAAATTGTCAAAAAAGGTATAAAAATCGGTACTTTTAGGAAAGATATTCGTATAGATCTAAATATTTATCTTATAGAACAGATTTTAAGAGAACTTAGGCAGCTTGATATGATGGAAAATTTACCTTATAGTTTGCCTGAAATTATTTCTACGATTATTGATAATTTTATACTTGCATCGGCTACGGAAGAAGGACGTATGGAATTTGAAACTTTGAAGAAGAAATACGTGATTTAAAGATACCAACAATTTATAAGTAACATAATAGACGCATGAGAAGATTAATTGTATTTGTAGTTTTATTAACTCCATTATTGCTTATGGGACAGCAACAAGGACAAAATTTGTCATTGAAAGATGCTGTTAATTATGCTCTTGAATATAATAAGCAGTTACAAGCATCGAGAAAGGATACCGAATTATATAAAAAGAAAGTACAGGAAGCTGTTTCCCAAGGTTTGCCGCAGATCAATGCCAATGTGGCTTACACTACTAATTTCGGTTATAAAATGAATTTCGGTGATATGAATGTTAAGATGAAAGACCAAATGGCAGCTCAACTTACTGTTTCACAGTTGATTTTCAGTGGTCAGTGGATTGTGGGGATTCAATCGGCAAAATTGGCAGAACAAATTGCTAATCAAAATATTAAGATTTCAGAGCTTGGAGTAAAAGAAAATATACTGAATACTTATTACATGATTCTCGTTTATGAAAGGATACGTGATATTCTTAAAGAAAACGTTACCAATATGGAGGATTTGTATACTCATACAAAAAATATGTATGAAGCGGGAACGGTAGAAGAAACAGATGTAGATCAGATTCGTATTAATGTAAGTAAGTTGAAAAACAGTTTACTTTCAACAGAAAGAAATGTGGAAGTTGCATATAGTCTTTTAAAATTACAGCTTGGAATGCAGTCTAATCAGAATTTGCAACTGACAGAATCGCTTGATGCTTTTTTAGATCCCGAATCTTACAATGTGCTTTCTATGCAAAAGTTTGATATAGAAAATAATCCGGAATATCAACTTATGCTTTCGCAGGAAGAAGTTAGTAAAAGGACTGTTAATCTCGGTAAATGGGCGTATGCACCTACGATTAGCGGTAACTACGGTTATACCTATAAAATAAAGAAACCATCGCTTGACATGAGTCCTAAACATTCGGCAGGTATAACGGTGAACATACCTCTTTTTTCAGGTATGGAACGTAAATCAAAATTAGAACAATCGAAAATAGAACTAGAGCAGATGTCTCTGAATAAGAGTCAATTGGAAGATCAATTACATTTGAACGACGAACAATATAAATTTGAATTGAAAAATGCCGTAGAAAACTTTCAATTACAAAAAGACAATGTGAGCGTAGCGCGCAAAGTTTTTGAAAGTTTCCAAAAGAAATACGAATATGGAGCTGTTTCAAGTTTAGATTTGACACAGTCAAATACCAATTACCTGCAAGCCGAGTCGGATTACACTCAAGCTTGTTTAACGCTTTTGCAAGCACGAGTACAATTGGAACGTTTATATAATATTTTACCTTATTAAATTAGTAACACATTAACTTGACCTAATATGACAAGAAAACTTATTTTTTTATTCGTATCAATAGCCATTTTGAACGGCTGTTCGTCGAAAGAAGATGTAAAAATGGCTGCAACTGAGGCAGTAACCGTGAAAACAATTAAATTGGAAAAGAAGATTGTTTCAACAACTTTAACCTATACTGCTACACTTGAAGCCGATGAGCAGGTTTATTATGCTCCGGCATCTCCCGGTCGTATCGGGAAGATTTATGTTGAAGTAGGAGATCGTATTAAGAAAGGTCAATTACTTGTGCAAATGGATCCTACAAGTTTTAATCAGGCAAAGATTCAATTGAAGAATCTTGAAACGGAATATAATCGTGCTGTGAAATTGAATGAAACGGGAAGTATTTCAAAGCAGGCTTACGATGCAGCCGTAACGAGTTATGAGGTGGCAAAATCCAATGTTGAATTTTTAGAAGAAAATACCAAAATGCTGGCTCCGTTTGATGGTATCGTAACAGGTAAATATTTTGAAAACGGAGAACTTTACACGGGAGTTGCTGCCGGCGGTGCTGCCAAACCTTCAGTTATTTTAATTGAAAAAATCAAACCGGTGAAAGCTTATGTAAATTTGGCTGAACATTATTATCTTGCACTCAAAGAAGGTATGAAAATACAATTGAAAAGTGAAATATATCCGGATAAAATATTTGATGGCAAGGTGAGTATTGTTTATCCTACGATTGACAAATCATCGAGGACGTTTAAAGTGGAGATAATAATTCCTAATGAGGAGGAACTTTTACGTCCGGGTATGTACGGTACAATTAATTTCTTTGTAGGTGAAATTGATGCTTTGATTGCACCATCTCTTGCAATTTTAAAGTTACAGGGTGCAAATAATCGTTATGCTTTTATAAATAATAACGGTGTGGCTAAACGTGTTGATGTAACTATAGGACGTCGTTTTGATGATCGTTTGGAAATTTTCGGAGCCGGTATTAAAGCAGGTGATGAACTTGTTGTTGTCGGTCAGGGTAAATTAATTGACGGAACTAAACTTAAGGTGGTGGAATAATTTTACAAATCCTCAAAAAGTAAATAAAGAAAAATGAGTATATATAAAGTAGCAGTAGAAAAACCTATATCAACACTTATGGTGTTTTTGGCGGTTATTGTTCTGGGCGTGTTTTCTTATGTCCAACTGCCTGTTGACCAGTTGCCTAAGATGGATCCGCCTTATATTACGGTGATGTCTACTTATGCGGGTGCAAATGCGTCTGATATTGAAGAAAATGTTACTAAGATACTGGAAAACAGCCTTAATGCCGTAAATGATTTGAAGGAGATGACTTCCGTTTCATATGATAATCTTTCGGTGATTACTTTGGAATTTGAATGGGAAGTAAATCTTGACGAGGCTTCTAATGATGTACGTGATGCGGTTGATAAAGCTATGAATGCTTTGCCGGATGGTATTGATCGTCCGACTATTATGCGTTTCAATACTTCTATGATACCTGTACTGGGTTACGCTATCACGGCAACATCTTCTTTCCCTGGTATGGATAAGATTTTGGAGGACAAACTTGTTACTAATCTTAACCGTGTGGATGGTGTTGCATCGGTTACTATTGTCGGTGCTCCGGAAAGAGTTGTTTACGTTGATCTTGATCCGCATAAACTTGAAGCTTATAATCTTTCTATAGAGCAAATAGGTAATAAAATACTTGCTGAAAATCAAGATATTTCTTCCGGTAGTGTAAAGATGGGAGATGTTGATTACACGCTTAGGGTTGAAGGAGAATTTTCAGAAAGCAGTCAGATTAAAGAGATTGCTATTACGACGGCAGAGGATAAGGTTATATACCTTAAAGACATTGCTTCTGTGAGAGATACAATCAAGGACATTACGCTTGAACAATTGATCAATAGAGGTAGAGGAGGTGTACTTTTGGTATCGAAACAAACCGATGCCAATGCTGTGAAAGTAGCTCAGGAATCTAAGAAAGTCATAGAGGAAACACAAGTTGAATTGCCTTCCGATATGAAATTTCAGTTGATATTCGACAATTCCGATTTTATAATCAAATCAATCAACAATTTGCAGGAAACTTTGATGTATGCTCTGATATTTGTTGTAATGGTGGTGTTTCTATTTTTGGGACGTTGGCGTGCAACTTTTATAATTGCGTTGACTATACCGATATCGTTGATTGTAGCGTTTATCTACCTTTTCATAACGGATGAATCTCTGAATATAATTTCGCTTTCATCACTTTCTATAGCGATTGGTATGGTGGTGGATGATGCAATTGTAGTTCTTGAAAATATCACTAAACATATAGAAAGAGGTAGTAGACCGCGAGAAGCTGCCAAATACGGTACAAACGAAGTTTGGCTGGCTGTAATTGTAACTACTCTTGTAACGGTAGCCGTTTTCTTCCCATTGACACTGGTAACCGGTATGACGGGTATACTTTTTAAACAATTAGGTTGGATTGTGTGTATCACTGTTGTAACCTCTACGATAGCTGCAATTTCTCTTACACCGATGCTTGCTTCTCAATTAATGAAGGTGCAGGAAAAGAAAGCCGACAATAGACGCAGTTTTTATCAAAGTGTAAACAATGTATGGGGTAAAGTGGACGTGTGGTATGAAAGACTAATTCGTTGGTGTTTGAATCATAAAACATTTATGATAAGTGCAATGTCTTTGATTTTTATCGGTTCATGTTGTCTTTTGGGATTTATAAAGACAGATTTTATGCCTCAAAATGATGAAGACTATATGAGTGTTTATGCAAAAATGCAAGCCGGTCAAAGAGTTGAAGTTACAAAAGCAGTAGCTTTGAGGATAGATTCGACTATACGAGCCGAAGTTCCTGAATTGGTTCTTTTAAATTTGTCTTACGGTTCGGAAGAAGAGGCGTCAATGGCGTCAATGATGAACACGACAGGTAATAACATACTAAATATGCGAGTTCGTTTGCAGGAACGCAAGTTACGTAAAAGAACGTCATTTGCGGTTGCAGATCAAATACGTGATATCATGAAACGTTTCCCTGATGTACTTGAATACACGGTTACAATTGGTAATGGAGGTTCAATGGGTGGTAACTCAGTTGATATTGAAATCATGGGACACGATTTTGACGCTACTACTAAACTTGCTCAGGAAGTAGTTAATAAAGTGAAGTCTATTCCCGGAGCAGAGGATATTAAAATAAGCCGTGATGAAGATAAACTTGAATTGCAATTGCAGCTTGACCGTACAAAACTTGCCGAGCACGGACTTTCGACATCAGATGTCGGTAATGCTATGAGAAATCGAATATACGGTTATCGTAACAGTAAATATAAGGAAGACGGTGAAGAATATGATATTATCGTGCGTCTTGAGGAGAAATATCGTTCGTCTATTGCAGACATAGAAAACATGTTTATCATAGATGCTTTCGGTGATCGTTTGCGTCTTAAAGAACTCGGTAAGGTGATTGAATATTATTCTCCGCCAAATATTGAGCGTAAGAGTAAACAAAGAATGTTGAAAGTGTCGATTACGCCTAAGGAAGGTGTGGCATTGGGTGATATTGCCGATGCATCAAGGGAAATAATATCCGAATTGGATGATATTCCGAGCGACGTGGTGATATATCTCGGTGGTGCAATTGAAGATCAAGAGGAATCATTTCAATCACTTTATATACTGTTACTACTCTCATTAATGCTTGTATATATTGTAATGGCAGCACAGTTTGAATCGTTTAAAATGCCGTTTATTATAATGTTGTCAATTCCATTTGCATTTTCGGGTGTAATTTTAGCGTTGCTTATTACTAACATAACGTTGAGTGTTGTGGCGGCACTTGGAGCTGTGATGTTGATAGGTATTGTTACTAAAAACGGTATAGTGCTTATAGACTTTATAAATCTTATGCGTGAAAGAGGTTATCGTCTTTATGAGGCTATTGCGGTGGCTGCTCGTTCACGCTTGCGTCCCGTTTTGATGACTTCACTTACTACCATACTTGGTATGATACCTATGGCATTGAGTGTAGGGGAAGGGTCTGAAACATGGAGACCTATGGGTGTAGCTGTTATTGGCGGTATGATTTTCTCAACTACTATAACTCTTCTTATTGTACCTGTGGTTTATGCGGCAATGGATAAAAGTGGTAGTCGTGATAAAAAGAAAAAATTTACTAAGGAATATAAATTCATGAAAGAATTTAACCCTGCGACCGATTTACCAGTAAAACAAGCTTAATAGACAATAATGAAATCAGTATTTATAGTATATAATCAAGCATTGACAGACAGAGTAAACTACTTGTTGGATCAATTGAAAATCAGAGGTTTCACACAATGGGGAAATGTGAATGGTTCCGGAACATGTGATGGAGAACCGCGTATGGGTAGTCATACGTGGCCGGAAATGAATTCAGCTATAATGACTGTTGTTGAGGATGAAATGGTACCATTGATTTTAAAATATGTTGAAAAGTTAGATAACGTTAATAAAGAAAACGGTATCAGAGCTTTTGTGTGGGATATCACAGCGGTTTATTGATTTTTTAACGAAAATTTACACAAAAGCAAATTGAAAGACTTGCTTTTGTGTAATATTTTTTTGTAGGTTTGCAGCTTCAAATTTGAATAAAAACTCAAAACGATATGACGAATAATCTTGTAATAGTTGAATCTCCCGCAAAAGCTAAGACAATAGAAAAATTTTTGGGTAAAGATTTTACTGTTAAATCCAGTTTCGGTCACATACGAGACTTGGAGAAAAAAGGCATTGGTATAGACATAGCTCACGATTTCAAACCTCAATATGTCATTGCCGAGGATAAGGACAGCATTGTTAAAGAACTTTCGTCTTTAGCACAAGAAGCTAAAACGATTTGGCTTGCTTCCGATGAAGACCGTGAAGGAGAAGCAATTGCATGGCACCTTTTTGAGGTGCTAAACCTTAAACCTGAAAATACAAAGCGTATAGTTTTTCATGAAATTACTAAGGACGCAATAATTAAAGCTATAGAAAATCCGCGTTCAATAGATATAAATCTTGTTAATGCACAGCAAGCGAGAAGAGTACTTGATAGAATAGTGGGTTTTGAAATATCACCGGTTTTATGGAGAAAAGTGAAACCGGCTTTATCTGCCGGTAGAGTGCAATCAGTAGCAGTTAAATTGATTGTCGAACGAGAACGTGAGATAAACTCTTTTAAATCACATCGTTATTATAAGATAAGTGGTGTGTTTAACACAGATGAAAATCTTGAACTAAAAGCGGAAATAGAAGATAAATTTGATAACAAGGAAACGGTTGTAGACTTCTTAAATAATTGTAAAGATTCTGTTTTTTCTGTGAAAGATGTTGATACAAAACCTGCTGTACGTAAGTCTGCTCCGCCTTTCACTACTTCCACATTACAACAGGAGGCTTCTCGAAAGTTAGGATTTTCGGTGTCTCAAACCATGAGTATAGCTCAGAAATTGTATGAACACGGACATATAACATATATGCGTACAGATTCGGTAAACCTTTCTGAGATAGCAATTAGTGCAGCTAAAAAGGTGATAACCGAAACGATGGGCAAAGAATATTCCAATCCTCGCCATTTCACCACGCGAACAAAAGGAGCACAAGAAGCTCATGAGGCTATCCGCCCCACATATATGGATAAAAATAATATTACAGGAGAGAAAAACGAACAAGCTTTGTATGACCTTATATATAAGAGAACTTTAGCTTCTCAAATGTCTGATGCGAAACTTGAACGTACTACTGTTATAATTGTAGGTAGTAAACTTTCTATACCATTCTTGGCTATTGGCGAAGTGGTACTTTTCGATGGTTTTTTGAAAATGTATAGAGAAAGTTCGGATGATGATACGGATGAAGAAAGAGGGAATTTATTACCTAAAATAAATGTAGGAGATAAATTGGGAAGGAAACGTATAATAGCAGCAGAACTTTACACCGCTCATCCACCACGCTATACGGAAGCAAGTCTTGTAAAAAAGATGGAAACGCTTGGAATCGGTCGCCCGTCAACCTATGCACCAACTATCACTAATATTCAAAATCGTGGCTATATAGTTCGTGAATCTCGTGGGGGTGTTGAGCAGAAATTTGAAGAGATCACTTTATCAGGTGATAAAATCACTACTCGTACAACGAAAAAGATTGTAGGTGCAGAAAAGAAAAAACTTTTCCCATCAAATACCGGCATAATTGTAACCGACTTTCTTGCGGAACATTTCCCACTTATCATGGATTATAATTTCACTGCAAATGTTGAAGAAAATTTCGACGAAATTGCAGAAGGTGAAAAAGAATGGACAAAAATGATGAGTGATTTCTATTCTCCTTTTCATGAAAAAATTGAGATAACTATGAAAGAAACAGGTAAGAGTAGCGGTGAACGGGAATTGGGAGTGGAGCCTTCATCAGGAGAAAAATTAATTGTGCGAATAGGTCGTTTCGGTCCTATTGCACAAATTGGTCAAGGAGAAAATGCTCGCTATGCTCCTTTGAAAAAAGAGCAACTTATGGAAACTATCACACTTGAAGAAGCACTTGAACTGTTTAGATTTCCTCGCAAATTAGGTACTTATGAGGATAAAGAAGTAAGTATCGGTTTGGGACGTTTCGGTCCTTATATTAAACACGATAATAAATACATATCACTAAAAAAAGGAGTGGATTCACCGGAAACTATCGACCTTGAAACGGCTGTTCAACGCATTGAAGACAAACGTGAGAACGATAAAAATCGCTTTATCAAAGAATTTGAAGGAGGTATTCAGTTGCTTAACGGTAGATTCGGTCCTTATATATCTTATGAAAATAAAAATTATCGTATACCTAAGACGGTGAATACTAATGATTTGACTTTGGAAGATGTGTTGAAATTAATTGAGGATGGTGATAAGAGGAATCCTAAACCGGCACAAAAAAAGACAACAACGAAAAAGAAATCTACGACTAATAAAAAATAGTTTATAAACAATTTGCAAGAAAATATTGCTTTATCTATCTTCGTAGCCTTAAATTAATAATAAGATGGCAACTCTACAGAATATAAGAAATCGTGGCGGAATACTGGTCAGTATTGTAATCGGTATAGCTCTTTTTGCGTTCATAGCCGGCGACGGCTTAAATTATTTTTCAACCGGAGGTTCACGTACTCGTGCCGGAATTATCGCCGGTGAGAAAATTTCGATAATTGATTATCAGAATCAATTGATAAAAAATGAGGAGTTTTTTAAATCAATGAATGGTGTAACGGCATTGACGGATGATCAGATGTATAATGTTCGTGAATCTACATGGCAGGAGTTTGTGAATAGTATTGTCATGGGAAGAGAATACGATGAATTAGGTATTGCTGTTTCCGGTGATGAAATCTACGATATGATTTTCGGTAACAATGTTAATCCTGCCGTAAGACAACTTTTCGGTGCTGCAACTCCCGACCAAATTAGGAGTTACATAACTTACGTAAGTTCTTTACCTGCTCAGGATCCTCAAAAAACATACTGGCTTAATATCGAAAAACAGCTTGCGGAGAGTAGGAAGCAAACAAAATATATGACCTTACTTATGAAGGGTATGTATGTTACTGATGAAGAAGTTGTAAATACAATAGATAATTCATCCGAAAAATCTGATATTAGTTACATCGTTAAGAATTATTCTACGGTACCGGATTCAACTGTTACGGTTTCAAATGATGAAATAAAGAGATATTATAATTCTCATAAAAATCTTTATCAACAAAATGAGTCAAGACGCATAGAATATGTTGATTTCTCGATTGAACCTTCGGCAGAGGACTATTCTGAAACTCGTAAAATTGTGGAAAATATGATATCCGAATTTACGGAAGCAGAAAATGCCCGTGAGTTTGTGGAACTTTCTTCGGATGCACAGTTTGATGACCGTTATTATGCCAAATCGGAAATTACAAATGATAGTCTTGCGGATTTTCTCTTTAAAAATACAAAAACAGTTTACGGTACTTATTTGGAAAATGAAGCTTATAAAATCAGTAAAGTGGCATCAATTAAGATGTTGCCGGATTCGATTAGAGCCCGTCATATTTTGATTACTCCGCAAAATAACGATTATATGGCAGCTAAGAATCTTGCAGATAGTTTAGCTGATTTGTTGCGTACAGGTAAAGCTGATTTTGAAGTGCTTGCACGCACTTATTCTACAGATGAGGCATCGGCTGTGAACGGTGGTGATTTGGGTTGGTTTAATGCGACAACTATGGTGCAACCGTTTAGTGATACCGCATTTTTTGCTAAACCTCGCGAAATTAAAGTGGCTGTAACTCAGTTCGGTGCGCACATCATTCAGGTGTTAAATCGTTCTAAGTTGGTAGAGAAGATACAAATTGCTACTGTAGAAAAGGAGGTGTTTGCTTCGCAAGCAACAATTAATAAGGTATATAATAATGCACGTAATTTTGCTGCAAATGTGTTTACGAATGAAGATTTCAATAAAAAGATAGAAGAGAGTGGTGTTACTAAGAATTTTGCAAATCTTGGCAAGAATGATAGAAATGTTTCTAACATAACCGATGCAAGAGATTTGGTGCGTCAGGTTTATCTTTCAAAGGAAGTTAATCATGTGGTTTTCAATGATGAAGATGTAAATATTTTTGATACCGGTGATCGATTTATTATTGCCGTTCTAACGGAAATTAATGAAGAAGGGACGTCGCCTATAAATAAAGTATCTGCAATGATTTATCAGGAAATAGCACGTGAAAAGAAAGCGGAATTACTCAAAGAAGAATTGCAGACAGCAACTATCGGTAGTCAAAGTTTGCTATCGGTAGCTCAAAAGACAGGTTTAACTGTTAAAGATGCTAATGACATATCTTTTTCTTCATTTCAAATCACAGGAGGCGGAATTGAACCGAAAGTTATTGCCGAAGCATCGAAGATAGAAGTAGGTAAAATATCCGAACCGATTGCAGGTAACGTGGGTGTCTTTATGCTTGTAGTGAATAATCGTGATAAAATGGAATCATCAATGGATACAATGACTGTAAAAACAGGCATGCAACAATCTCGTATGTCAACGGTTACTTATTTTGCAAGTCAGGCACTTTTGAAAAATGCGGAGATTAAAGATACAAGATATAGATTCTATTAATAGTGGAGTGTGTTGTATATAAATAAATTAATGAGGCGTGTCATCTTGGCACGCTTCATTTTTATATAATATTTTCACGGATAAAAAGATTTAGTTGCTATATTTGCATAAAATATTAAATTACATCGTATTATGATTAAGTTTCAGAAACAATATATACCTTATATAATTGCGATTGCGTCATTTGTGCTTTTTGCGGTAATTTATTGTTTGCCTGCACTACAAGGTAAAACAATTAGCACCTCTGATGGGCTTGCTTGGCAAGGTATGGCTAACGAGGTCTTAGAATATTATAAAAACACCGGAAATGCTTCTTTTTGGACGAATTCAATGTTTTCCGGTATGCCGACATTTCAAATTACAGGTACAGGCATGCCGACAAATCCTTGGTTTCACTATTTGAATGGTGTTGTGAATCTTTATTTCACAGGCATAATGTCATTTTTTATCACTTACCTACTTGGTTTTTTTATACTATTAAGAGCTTTTAAGATTAATATGTGGATGAGTATTTTCGGAGCTATGGCAATAACTCTTTCATCCTATTTTATAGTTATTCTCGAAGCCGGTCATTTTTCTAAAGCTTCGTGTTTAGGTTGCATGGGAGCTGTAATAGGAGGATTCTACCTTATTTATAATCAACGTAGATTTTGGTTAGGTGGAATTATTGTTGCATTGTTTATGACGGTTGGTGCGATGCAGCATCCTCAAATGACTTATTACACGTTTCTTCTTATCGGAATACTTTTTTTTGCAGAATTGTGGATACATTACAAGGATAAGCAATTGAAATATTTTTCAATTGCAACATTAATATTTGTTGCAGCAGTGCTTGTAGGAATGGGTACAAGATATACCCAGTATTCAATGTTACAGGAATATTCACAGGAAACTATGCGAGGTGGTCATTCGGAACTTACAAAGGATGATGACGCCAATAAAACGGAAGGACTTGACTTGGACTATGCAACAGCTTGGAGTTATGGTGTAGATGAGACGATGACATTGTTGATACCTAACTATATGGGTTCTTCGAGTAGTTATAATGTTGGCAAAAATTCTAATCTTTATGAAACTCTTGTGAAAAACGGAGTATCCCTGCGCAATGCGGAAGATTTTTGTCGCAATGTACCTACTTATTGGGGCGATCAACCTTTTACAGCCGGTACGGTTTATGTGGGAGCAATAATTGTTTTTCTCTTTGTGCTCGGTTTAATGATAGTAAAAGGACCTTATAAATGGGCATTATTGATTGCAACTATCTTTTCAATATTGCTGTCGTGGGGTAAAAATTTTCTGCCGTTAACCGATTTCTTCTTTACCTATTTCCCGATGTACAGTAAGTTCCGTGCTGTTTCGTCAATATTAATAGTAGCGGAAATTACAATGCCGCTTTTGGGGTTGCTGGCATTAAACAAGGTGTTTAAAAATGAGGTACCACGCAAGGAATTGTTAAAAAGGATCAGGCATGCTGCTTATATAACGGGAGGTATTTGTTTATTGTTTGCTGTGTTTGGAGGTAGCATGCTTAGTTTCACATCACCGAATGATGCTCAATATTTTTCTCAAATGCCTGAATGGGTTAGCGGTGCAATTGTGGATGAACGAATTTCGATGTTGCGTAGTGATGCTTTTCGTTCACTGATTTTTATTGTTCTTGCTGCCGGTTGTTTATGGTTATTTGCGGACGGGAAAATGAAGCGGAAATATTCCTTGTTGTTAATGGGAGTGTTAATTGTTGTAGACTTGTGGGTGGTTGATCGGAGGTATGTTAATTACGACACTTTTGTGAAACCTTCTACCGAAAAGAATTATTTTAACAAACAACCTTACGAAGTGCAGATACTTCAAGATAAGGATCCGCATTTTAGAGTTTTTAATATAGCTACTAATACATTCAATGATTCACGTACTTCTTATTATCTGAAATCTATCGGCGGATATAGCGCAGTAAAATTGCGCCGTTATCAGGACTTGATAGACCGCTATCTTTCACGCTTGAATTGGAAGGTGATTGATATGTTGAATGCAAAATATATAATAGTGCCTAATAAGGAGGGGAATACACCTGTTGCTCAACTTAACCCCAATGCAATGGGTAATGCTTGGTTTGTGGACTCGGTGATTGTTGTAAACACTCCGAATGAAGAAATTGCAGCATTGGATAAAATAAATTTGCATACAACAGCTGTAATTGATGCCAAGTTTTCATCGTTTCTTGTTGATAATACCCATAGAGATAATTCTGCTTCGGAAGTTAAGTTACTGTCATATTTACCGAACAAACTGGAATACGAAATAAATTCCGAAGCAGGTGGTACGATAGTATTTTCTGAAATTTATTATCCTGAGGGTTGGAAATCTTACATAGACGGACAACAGGTAGGGAATTTTAGAGCTAACTATGCTTTGAGAGCATTGCAGGTTTCTTCCGGACAACATAGAATAATGTTTGAATTTCATCCTGATGTTATATATAACACGTTACCTGTTTCATTTACGTTCATATTCATTCTATATGCCTTAACTATAGGTTGCGCAGTGTATATTATTTTGAAGGTAGCAGGAGTGAAAGTAAAAAAACTTGAATAATACTTTGGTAATAATAATAAATTCTCTATTTTTGTTGCCCTCAATTTGGGGTATACTGTACTTAATTATGGGATTGAACCTTAGCCATTTGTCCCATAAGCATTTTGAAAAAACCGATGTATTTGTGCTCGCAACTCGTTTCGTCGGTGGAAGTAAAATGTCCTGTATGTCAACCGATTGAGTAAACGAACAGAATAATTTAATTAAAATTAAAATTAAAACAATTAAAAGTGGATCAAATAAGTTACAAAACTACTTATGTCAACAAAACTTCCGCACAAAAAGGATGGATTTTGATTGACGCTGAAAATGAGGTTTTGGGACGTCTTGCTTCTAAAGTTGCGAAACTTCTGAGGGGCAAATACAAATCGTCTTTTACTCCTCACGTTGATTGTGGCGACAATGTTATCATTGTAAATGCCGATAAAATTGTACTGACCGGTAAGAAAATGTCCGACAAACAGTACACACGTCACACCGGTTACCCCGGTGGTCAAAGGTTAACAACACCGGAAAAGCTTTTGACAACATTTCCCGAACGTATTATCGAACATGCTGTGAAGGGCATGCTTCCAAAGAATCGTTTAGGTAGAGCCGTCATTAAGAATATGCACCTTTTTGTAGGAGCAGAACACAATATGCAGGCTCAACAACCTAAGAAGATAGATTTAAATTCTCTTAAATAAATAAGATATGGAAGTAATTAATGCACTTGGTAGAAGAAAAGCAGCAATAGCTCGCGTCTATGTGAGTGAAGGTAAAGGAGATATAACCATCAATAATCGTCCGTTGGAAAATTATTTTACATTACCGACACTTCAATATATTGTAAAACAACCGTTGGAATTATTAGGTGTTACCGGTCAATATGATGTTAAGGTTAACCTTAACGGAGGCGGTTTTAAAGGTCAAGCCGAAGCCTTGCGTTTGGGAATTGCCCGCGCTTTGGTGGAAATCAACCCTGATGACAAACCAAAATTGAGAGCAGCAGGATTTATGACTCGTGATCCGCGTGAAGTGGAGCGTAAAAAACCGGGACGTCCGAAAGCTCGTAAGAGATTCCAGTTCTCTAAACGTTAATATGTGTTTAGTATCTAAATTGGCGGGACTTCTTTGTGAACTACCCGTTGATTGTTTAAATTAAGAATGTAAACTTTAAGAAATTATGTCAGCAAATTTTGATGAATTATTAGAAGCAGGTGCCCATTTCGGTCATCTCACGCGCAAGTGGAATCCTAAAATGGCTCCCTATATTTTTATGGAGCGTAATAACATCCACATTATTGACTTGAATAAAACGGTAGTAATGCTTGATAAAGCTGCTATCGCTCTGAAACAGATTGCAAAATCAGGTCGTAGAATTCTGTTTGTGGCAACAAAGAAACAGGCTAAGGATATTGTTGCCGAAAAGGTGTCAAACGTTAATATGCCATACGTTACCGAAAGATGGCCCGGCGGTATGCTAACGAATTTTCCTACAATTCGTAAAGCTGTGAAAAAAATGACTACTATCGACAAGATGGAAAAAGACGGTACTTTCGCTCATCTTTCAAAAAGAGAAAAACTGCAAATATCACGTCAGCGTGCTAAGTTAGAGAAGAACTTAGGAAGTATTGCCGACTTGAACCGTTTGCCGGCAGCTCTTTTTGTTATTGATGTGATGAAAGAATATATCGCAGTAAAAGAAGCTAAAAGTCTTGGTATACCGGTTTTTGCGATGGTTGACACCAATTCTGATCCCGATGATATTGATTTCGTAATTCCGGCTAATGATGACGCATCTACTTCTATTTCTTATGTAATAGATCAAGTAACGACTGCCATCAAGGAAGGTATGAATGAAAGGAAATCGGAAAAGGATAAGGAAGAAAAACCGACTCCTGTTAAAAAAGCAGAAAAGGTAGCTTCCGTTAAGGATAACTCTTCGGACAAAGAAGAGTAATAGTATTAACCATTAAACTGTAAATCATAATGGATATAAAAGCAGCAGAAGTAATGAAGTTGCGTAAAGCAACTAATGCAGGCATGATGGACTGCAAGAATGCTCTTATTGATTCAGAAGGGGATTTTGAAAAAGCCATCGACATTATTCGTAAAAGAGGATTAATTGTTGCCAGTAAGCGTGCCGACAGAGAAGCCGGAGAGGGTTGTGTACTTGCACGTGTTGAAGGTAAAAAAGCTGCAATAGTAAGTCTTAATTGTGAAACGGATTTCGTAGCCAAAAACGAAAATTTTATAAATTTCACGAACAAGATACTTGATGTGGCTTTGGATAAAATGCCGACTACTTTGGAAGAATTGTTGACCATCGAATTTGACGGTCGTACGGTGGCAGCTCAAATTGCAGAACAAACCGGTGTTATCGGTGAAAAATTGGAACTTGCGTTCTATGGCAGTTTGGAAGCTGAAGATACGATAGCTTATATACATCCGGGTAACATGCTTGCTACTATTGCCGGTTTCAACAAAAAAGCCGACTTGCAGGTCAAAAAAGATGTGGCAATGCAAATTGCAGCTATGTCCCCTGTTTCTGTTGATAAAGACGATGTTCCGGAAGCAGTGATAGCTAAAGAATTGGAAATAGGTCGCGACAAAGCTCGAGAAGAAGGTAAGCCTGAAAATATGTTGGAAAAAATAGCTCAAGGTCGTTTGAATAAATTCTTTCAAGATTCGACTTTGTTGAATCAAGCATTTGTCAAAGAATCGAAACAGACGGTTAAAGCCTACATACAAAGTGTTGATAAGGATTTGACGGTAACGAAGTTTATCCGTTTTGCCTTGAAAGATTAATACTTTTAACAAGTTTTACATTATTGTTGAATAATGCGAGTCATTGCGGCTCGCATTATTTGTTAAAAAAGGTGTATCTTTGTCGTTATTCATTGCTTGATACTATGAAAGTATTATAAATAATAGGATTTACTAAAGTTCTCAATCATGTGAATGTTGTTAAATTACCGGAATTAAGATCTAAATAAAGAGAAGTAATATGAATCGGAGGAAGATATCAATTATAGGTGCAGGTCCGGCAGGTCTCACAGCCGCCTATGAAATCCTTAAATCTCAACCGTCAGCACATGTAGATATTTACGAATCTACGGATCGCATAGGTGGTATTTCAACAACAATTGAGCATAACGGTTGTCGGATTGACATAGGAGGTCATCGCTTTTTCTCTAAAAGTAAACGTGTTAACGAATTATGGCAAGAATTAATGCCAACTCAAGGTGCGCCTGCAAAGGATGATGCGTTGCTTGCTGTTGATAAGCGATATGCCGAAGTCGGTCCTGACCCTGAGCGTACCGATGCGGTTATGTTGTTGCGTCGCCGTGTGTCGCGTATTTTCTACCGTCGTCGTTTCTTTGATTATCCGATAGCACTCAAATCGGCAACTTTTGTAAATATGGGCTTTGTAAATACATTGAAGGCTGCTGCAAGTTATATGTATTCCACTGTACATAAATTACCGGAAACATCACTTGAGAATTTTTATATTAACCGTTTCGGACGACATCTATATAGCATGTTTTTTGAGGATTACACTCAAAAAGTATGGGGAGTGCATCCTTCGCAACTTGATGCCTCGTGGGGAGCGCAGCGAGTAAAGGAATTGTCGGTGTTAGGTATACTTAAAGAGGCTACACTTAAGATTTTCAATCCGCAACGAAAAACAAATCAAACTTCGCTTATTGAGCAATTCCTTTACCCTAAATTTGGTCCGGGAGAATTGTGGACGGTTATGGCTGAACAAATACAAAAAATGGGTGGAAAGATATATTTTAACTCTGTTGTTAAGTCATTGAAAATTACTGGTAACTCTATAGTTACATTAGGTGTTGAAAATAATGGAATCATTACGGAACATGCAGTTGATGTTGTTCTAAGTACAATGCCGGTGAAAGATCTTGTTGCTGCTATTGATATGCCTGTTCCGGAGGATGTGAAACGCATTGCGGCAGGTCTACCTTATCGTGATTTCATAACCGTCGGATTGCTGGTGAATAAACTTTTATTGAAAAACAAGACAAATATGAAAACAGTGGGTAATATCGTGCCCGATTGTTGGATTTACATACAGGAACGTGATGTGAAAATTGGGCGTTTGCAAATTTTTAACAATTGGTCTCCTTATATGGTGAAGGACTTTGAACATACAGTTTGGATCGGACTTGAATACTTTTGTAATGAAGGTGATGAAATGTGGACAATGCCTCGTGAGGAGTTTATAAAATTTGCAATTGATGAATTGGTTAAAATTAAAATCATTGATCGTGAGGATGTTTTGGATGCGGTGCAGGTGAAAATGCCAAAGGCATATCCTGCTTATTTTGGTACTTATGGCGAGATGGATAAGGTGAAGGATTATCTTGACTCATTACAAAATCTCTATTGTATTGGTCGCAACGGTCAACATCGCTATAACAACATGGATCACTCTATGTTGACGGCTATGGAAGCAGTTAAGAATATTCAAACTAATAAGATAGGAAAAGATAACGTGTGGGCTGTCAATACGGAAGAAGATTATCATGAAAATAAATAGATTTTGAAGATGGATACTACCTTGAAATCAATATTAAATAAGGTATTTATAGAAAAAACAGATAGCTCCTTTTTTCAACTTGTAAGATATACTTTTGTAGGAGGCTTTGCATTTATTATTGATTTCGGACTTCTTTTCGTGCTTACCGATTTTGTACATCTTCATTATCTGCTTTCGGCAAGTATATCGTTCACTGTTGGTTTGGTTGTTAATTATCTATTAAGTACTACTTGGGTATTCAGTAAAAAGGTTGTTAAAAATAAAGCTATCGAATTTCTTTTGTTTGCACTTATAGGTTTGGCAGGACTTGGTTTTAATAATTTGTTTATTTGGTTGTTTACGGATTATTTTGGTATTTATTATTTGATTTCCAAGATATTTACAACAATCATTGTGTATTTATGGAATTTCTTTGCTCGAAAATATATACTGTTCAATTGAATGAGAGAAATATCAGTATATTCGTTATAGTCTACCTGCTTTATTGCAACCGCCGACTAAAAAATCAATATTCATTGTGCGGATATTGATAAGAAATTTCTATCTTTGCGCCGTTTTACATCTATTTTGTTGTGGACAAGTTGAGAGAATATAAAATTGCATTCAGAGGATTGACGGAGGGTAAACATACTTTCAACTATTTATTGGACGAGAATTTCTTCAATTGTTTTGAAGCTACACAAGGTGTTAGAGGTAAATTGGAAGCTGTTGTAGTGTTGACAAAGACAAATCTTTTGATGGATATGAAAATCCATGAGAAGGGTAGTGTTTTCGCCATTTGTGATCGTTGTCTCGGAGAATGTGAATTGCCGATAGAGGGGAATATGGAATTGATTGTGAAGGTGAAAGAAAGAGAATCCGGTAATGATGATGATTATATAGTTTTGACTCATAATGACGATTTTTTAGATGTAGCTCCTTATCTTTATGAACTATATATGTTGAATTACCCGATAAAGGTAGTACATTGTGAGGGAAGTTGTGATGAAGATATGGACGAATTATTGGACAAATACTTATTTGATGATAATGATAAACCGACGGATTTACGTTGGAATGAATTGAAGAAATTGATTAATAATTAAATATAAAGCGAAATGGCACATCCTAAACGAAGAATCTCTAAACAAAGAAGAAATAAAAGAAGGACTCATGACAAAATCGTTCCTAAAGTAATCGCAAAATGTTCAAATTGCGGTGCTGCCGTACAATACCATACCGTATGTCCGGTATGCGGATATTATAGAGGTAAATTGGCTATTGAAAAAGCAGTCGTTGCATAATCCATAATCTTTCATGGGAAAGCCGAAAGCTGTAATCACCGGAATAGGAGCCTATTATCCGGATTATATTCTGGACAATGAAGGATTGTGCAGAATGGTTGATACGTCCGATGAATGGATTATGACCCGTGTCGGCATAAAGGAGAGAAGAATTTTAAGGGATAAAGATAAAGGTAGTGCATATCTTGGAGCGAGAGCTGTTGAAGATTTGTTACGTAGGACGAATACATCTCCCGATGAGATTGACCTTTTGATTTGTGCCACTGTAACTCCGGATATGCACTTCCCTGCAAACGGTAATATCATTTCCGATATGGTCGGTATTAAGCATGCTTTTAGTTTCGACTTAAATGCCGGTTGCTCCGGTTTTGTTTTCGGATTGATGACGGCAGCACAGTGGATAGAGAATGGCACCTGTAAAAAAGTGGTGTTTGTAGGTGCAGAAAAGATGTCGGCGATAACCGATTATAGTGATCGCACCACTTGTCCGCTTTTCGGAGATGCTTCCTCCGCAGTGCTTTTGGAACCGACCTATGAAGATGTAGGTATCAAGGATCATATTTTGAGAACCGATGGAATAGGTCGTTCTCATCTCTATATGAAAGCAGGCGGTAGTTTGTATCCTCCTACGATAGAAACAGTAATCAACAAAGAACATTTCATTTATCAGGAAGGTCAAGCTGTTTTCAAGCATGCTGTTTCCAAAATGGCTGATGTGTCTGTTGAAATCATGGAAAGAAACGATCTGACTTCCGATGATGTTGCATGGCTTGTTCCTCATCAGGCAAATCTCAGAATTATTGATGCTACGGCTCGCCGTATGGGAGTTGATAACTCCAAAGTTATGATTAACATTCAGAAATACGGTAATACAACTTCGGCGACGATACCTTTGTGTTTGTATGAATGGGAAGACCGACTCAACAAGGGCGATAATATCATACTCGCTGCATTTGGTGCGGGTTTCACGTGGGGTGCAGTCTACATGAAGTGGGGGTATGATAAAAAATAAGTGAAGTGGGGATACATCTCCACTTTTTTTGTACATTCGTGAGGTGTTTAAAAACTTATGACTACTACCGAAGAGAAATATCAAGAACACTCTTTATTTGCGGAAGGTTCGCTTATTAGAGGGAATATAACCACAAAAGACTCCCTTGCGCTCGGCGGCAGAGTCTTTGGAGATTTGAGCAGCGAACAAAACGTTGAAATAAATAAATCCGGACTGGTGGAAGGGAACGTGAAATGCGACAGTTTGGATTTAAGCGGCACTGTAAACGGTGATGTTGTTGCTCGAGAAGTAAACATTCGCAAAGGAGCTGTCGTAAAAGGTAAGTTGTCTACCGTTAAGCTTATAATTCATCCGGATGCTGCTTTTATTAAAGAAATAAATCTAAAAGAAACGATATAATAATTCTATCATGGCGAAAGAAATTACTAATACGAATGTTGTGAATCTCCTTAGTGAGGGAACTGTAATTGTGGGTGATATTAAGAGTAAAAACAACATACGTGTTGACGGAATTATAAAGGGGAAAATAATTACATCGGGCAAGTTGGTAGTCGGTAACACTGCCACAGTTGAAGGTGATATAGAATGTGCAAATATTGATGTATTCGGAATAATTCACGGCAATATCACGGCAAGTGAATCTGTGGCACTGAAAACTCAGGGTAAACTTATCGGCAACATAATAACTCCTGAAGTTTCTATTGAAACAGGTGTGATTTTCAATGGTAGTTGTAAGATGAACAAGAAAGAAGTAAAACCTTCTTTGAGTAATATAGCTTCTGATACTTCCAAGTAACCTAAAATGAAATCGGTTATCATTATTCCCGCACGCTACGCATCCACAAGATTTCCGGGTAAACCGTTGGCATTGCTTGCCGGTGAGCCGATGATACTGCATGTTGTCGGAAAAGCTTTGAAGGCATCAAAAGATGTTTATGTTGCAACGGATGATGAGCGCATATTTAAAACGGTGGAAACTGCAGGTATGCGTGCTATTATGACGTCGGCAACTCATAGGAGCGGAACCGACCGTTGTTATGAGGCATTAACCAAGATATGTCGTGAAACCGGTGAAACCTTTGATGTGGTTGTAAACATTCAGGGTGATGAACCGTTTGTACAACCGGAACAAATCAATCAGTTGATAGATTGTTTTTATGATTCCGAAATACAAATTGCCACTCTGGCAAAACAAATCACTTCCGAAGATGAACTTTGGGATGTGAACAAAGTGAAAGTGGTATTCTCAAATAAAAAAGAAGCCCTTTACTTTTCAAGGGCTTCTATACCTTATGTAAGAGGCATGGAAAAATCAGAATGGTTGTCAAAAGGTGTAGGGCACTATAAACATCTTGGAATGTATGCCTACCGTTCTTCCGTTTTGAAAGAGATTACCGCTTTGCCGGAAAGTAGTTTGGAAAAAGCGGAATCACTTGAACAATTGCGATGGCTCGAAAGCGGTTACCGTATTGCTGTGCGCACCACCGAACATGAATCAATAGGTATTGACACTCCCGAAGATTTGGAGCGAGCCAACAACTTCCTTAAATTGTCATGATTTCTTTTTCCTTAACGGCAAAAACTTCATCAACCTTTTTATTATAGGAATCTGTTATTTTCTGTACTTCGTTTTCGGCATCTTTCTCAACATCTTCCGGTAGACCGTTTTTAACCATCTTTTTCAGTTCGTCGATTGCGTCGCGACGTGCATTACGGAGGCTGACTCTTGTTGTTTCGGTGATGGTTTTTGCTTGTTTCACCAAATCTCTACGGCGTTCCTCAGTGAGAGGCGGTATGTTGATGCGTACAACTTCTCCGTTGTTGTCCGGATTGAAGCCGAGATTAGAGTTGAGAATGGCTTTTTGAATTGTTGCGAGCATCGACTTTTCCCAAGGTTGCACGGTGATCGTACGCGGGTCGGGACTTGCAATGTTAGCTACCTGTGCGAGGGGCGTGGGACTACCGTAGTAGTCAACCGTAACATCATTTAAAATCTTAGGATTAGCCTTGCCGGCTCTAAGTTTTGACAATTCATTATCAAGATGGGCAATGGAAGATTGCATTTGCTCTTTTGCCTCATCAATATACATTTTAACTTCTTCGTTCATATCGTGTTATTTTAGCATGACAGAGCAAAGATATTACTTTTTTTTGAAATTCTTACGCTTGTTTCTATTCTTGAATTTAGAATGAGAATTGTAGCCTGTTGCCGCTTTCGGGTTATATGCGGGACCTTCACCGAGCGATGCCGGAATAGGTATCTTGTAAATATCCTTTTCAAGAAAGCGTTCAATGTCGTGAAATTTTCCCTGTTCCTTTTCGGAAACGAAAGTTATGGCAAGTCCTTCGGCGTTGGCTCTGGCGGTGCGTCCGATGCGATGAATATAATCTTCGGCATCATGTGGCACGTCATAGTTCACAACCAAGCCTATGTCTTCGATGTCTATGCCGCGTGCCACAATATCAGTGGCTACCAAAATAGTAATTTTACTGTTTTTGAAATCCAATAAAACCTGTTCACGTACATTCTGCTCTAAGTCGGAATGCATCTCTGCCGCATTGAAGTTCATGCGTTTAAGTGTGTGAGCAAGTTCTTTTACCTTTTGTTTTGAAGAGGAGAATATTATACTCTTTGATGAAACCGGTTTCCCGAACATTTCACGGATCAAATCAATTTTTTGCCTTTCATAGCAGATATAAGCTGCCTGCATGATGGCTTCATTGGGCTTTGATATTGCAATTTGTATCTCCTCCGGATTTTTAAGAATTTGTTTTGCCAACTGTCTGATTTTCGGTGGCATAGTGGCGGAAAACATTATAGTTTGTCGTTCCTGCGGCAATTTGTTTACGATTTTCATAATGTCGTCATGAAATCCCATGTCCAACATTCTGTCGGCTTCGTCTAATATGAAATAGTGTACTCCTGAGAGATCAATGTCGTGCATATCAAGCAGAGTGATAAGCCTTCCGGGAGTGGCAATTATAATATCCGCACCGGATTGTAAGCCGTGTTTTTGTGTTTCCCAAGAGGCTCCGTCGCCTCCTCCGTATACTGCAATGGTTGAAACCGGAACGAAATAAGAAAATCCCTCAAATTGCATATCAATTTGTTGAGCAAGTTCGCGCGTCGGTGCCATAATTATGGCATTCACACGGTCATCGGTGTGAGGTTCGGTTGTTAATTTGTGTAAAAGAGGCAATATATATGCGGCGGTTTTACCTGTACCGGTTTGTGCGCATGCGATTACGTCTTTTCCTTCCAGAATTATGGGTATGGTTTTTTCTTGTACGGGAGTGGTTTCTTGAAAATTCATGGCGTCAAGACCTTGCATGACATCCTCATTCAAATTCAGTTCTTCAAATTTCATTACATTTACAATAATTGGCAGTGCGAAGGTAACAAATCTACTTTTAATAATGTTACTTATTACTCAAAAACCACTATTTTCGACCATTTTATTGATAAAATAAACATTTTTAGACATTTATGGGAAGATTATCTAATAATAGATCGTATAAATTGCAATCGTTTTCGTTTGAAATTATTTATGATTTGTTTTTTTTATGTCTTATCTGAATAAATATGTTTAATATTTAACAAAGAAAGGTCTATTTGTTCTTGAATAATTAAACCTTACAACGCAGGAATGTCGGACAAATCCTGAAACATAGCGTTAATTAAAGATTTTTTTCAGTTTAACGGTACTGTATAATTTATTGTTTTTCATGAAATTTCACATATTTTTGCATTTGAAAATGTGTTTTTTGTCTTTTGAAACACGTTGTAATGATAGAATTAGAGGTGTTGATGTCATACAAATGGGGGGGGGATTCAAAAAATGTGAATGATTTTAAAATGCTAATTTATAAAAATGTCTAACTTAAACTAAATTTTATGAGAAAATTGTTAGTATCGACCATTGCGGTGTTGTTTGCAAGTTTTCAGCTTGTGATGGCGCAGACGCAAATCAATGGTACTGTTACGGACGGGACAGGTGCTCCTCTACCGGGTGTTTCAGTTAAGGTTAAAGGCTCTTCAACCGGTACTGCTACCCATGTGGACGGTACGTATTCGTTGAATGTTGCTCCCGACGCGACCATTGAGTTTTCTTTTATGGGTTTCAAAACTCAGGAAATTGCAGTAGACGGTAAAACTACCATTAATGTAACAATGGTTGAAGACTCCGAACTGCTTGATGAAGTAATCGTAGTTGCTTATGGTACTGCGAAGAGATCTGCTTTTACGGGTTCTGCTTCTGTTGTGAATTCCGAATCATTGGAAAAACGTCAGGTAACAGATGTAACCAAAGCATTATCAGGAGCTGTTGCCGGTGTGCAAACATTGAGTTCAAACGGTCAACCGGGTGTTTCTTCAACGGTGCGTATACGTGGTGTAGGTTCGATGAATGCTAACATGGACCCTCTTTATGTTGTGGATGGAGTGGCTTATGACGGTGATATTTCCTCAATAAATACTCAGGATGTTGCTTCTATGACGGTGTTGAAAGATGCTGCCGCTGCTGCATTGTATGGGGCGAGAGGTGCAAACGGTGTAATTTTGATAACCACTAAAAAAGGTAAATCCGGAGAAGCGAGAATTTCATTAGATGCACGTTGGGGTGTAAATTCACGTCAAATTAAGAATTATGATGTGTTTACGGATCCGGGTCTTTATATGGAAAAGGTTTACGAATCTATTTACAACTCTGCTTATTATAATTTGGGATATACCGGTGAGGCATCCGGTATTTATGCTAACAGTAATTTGGCAAAATCTCTGGGTTATCAGGTGTACACTGTGCCTAACGGCGAACAATTAATAGGTTTAGACGGTAAAATTAATCCCAATGCAAAATTAGGTTATAGTGACGGAGAATATACTTATATGCCGGATGATTGGGCTGACGGAATGTTTGTTAATAAACTACGAGAAGAATATAATTTCAGTATCAACGGTGGTGGTGAAGATTTCAGTTACTATTTTTCTGCAGGTTATCTTAATGATGCCGGTATTATTGAGAATTCAGGTTTCAAGAGAATATCTTCCCGTTTGAGCATGGATTATCAAGCTAAGAAATGGTTGAAAGTAGGAACAAATTTGTCTTATACAAATTCTAACAGCAGATATCCGGGCGAACAAACAAGTACGACATCTTCAGGTAATGCATTTTATATGGCAAATAACATTGCTCCTATTTATCCGTTGTATGTTCGCGATGCTCAGGGAAGTATTATGCGTGATAATATAACCGGTACTAAAATTTATGATTTTGGCGATGGTGCAAGTACTAATAATACGCGTAACTGGATGTCTATGTCCAATCCTATGAGTGATTTGCTTTATGACCAATCAAAATATTTGATGGATATATTTGACGGTAAGTGGTTTGCTCAGATTACTCCTATTGAAGGTTTAACTTTGACGGCAAATTTGGGTCTTTTCATTGATAACACTCGTTATGTTGCTGCAACTAATAGATACTACGGACAGAATGCTGCTTATGGTGGTTCTTCCGAACAGGATTCTTATCGCACTTATTCTTTAAACCGTCAGTATTTAGCAAATTATCAAAGGTCTTTTGATAAGCACAACTTTGATTTGCTTTTGGGATATGAAGGTTACGAATGGGAATATGCTTACCATTATGCTTACGGTTATAATTCTTATCAGGATGTTAATTATGTTGTATCTAATGTCATTGATCGTAAAACCGGTAGCGGAGCGAGACATAATTATGCTACACAAGGTATAATTTCACGTCTGAATTATGATTATGAGGGTAAATACTACGGTAGTGTGTCTTTCAGACGTGACGCTTCATCGCGTTTTCATCCCGACAAACGTTGGGGTAATTTCTGGTCGGCAAGTGCCGCATGGGATATTTCTAAGGAAGATTTTATGAGTTCTTTAAGTTGGGTTAATCTTTTGAAATTGAAAGCATCTTTCGGACAGCAAGGTAATGATAGGTTAGGATCTTCCGCTGCTTATGAGTATTTGTATGCTTACACAGATCAATATAGTATAACCGGTGCCGATGGAGTTTTCTCCGATGCCACGTTATATTTTAAAGGTAATCCGGACATTACATGGGAAAGCAGTAATTCTTTCAATGCCGGTGTTGATTTTGCTTTATTTGACAATAAAGTGAACGGTACTGTCGAATATTTTGATCGTACAACAGATGATATGTTGTATAATAAACCTGTGGCATTGCTCAACGGCTACACATCAATACCGATGAACGTTGGCTCAATGAGTAACTCAGGTTTGGAAGTCGAATTGAATTATACTCCTGTGGAGACGGATAATTTCAGATGGACGATTAACGGTAACATTACGTTCTTGAAGAATAAGATTAAAAAGCTTCATGCTGATTTGCAGGGTGAGATGATAAGCGGTAGTCGTATCTATAAAGAAGGAAAATCGATGTATCAGTTGTATCTTGTGGAATATGCAGGAGTTGATCCGGCAACGGGTTTGTCTCTTTTCTGGGCAGAAGATGCGGAAGGTAATAAGGTTGCTACGTCGGACTGGGGTGTTGCAAGTTCTTACAAGAAGCCTACCGGAGATTTGTTGCCTACCGCTTATGGTGGTTTCGGAACAACGGTTGATTTTCACGGAATAGATTTCTCTATTCAATGTGCTTATCAATTTGGCGGTAAGATTATGGATAGTGGCTATCAAAGTTTGATGCATGGCGGTATTTCTTCTGATCTTGGTCAGAATTGGCATGAAGATATTTTGAATGCTTGGACTCCTGAGAATACAAATACGGATGTTCCCCGTTTGGATTATTCCGATAAATATGCAAATGCAACATCGGATAGGTGGTTGGTTTCATCCAATTATTTAAGCATAAACAATATTACTTTGGGTTACACTCTGCCTAAAAATTGGGTTGAAAAAATTGGTCTTGAAAGTTTTAGAATTTACGGTTCTGCCGATAACCTTGCAGTGTTCTCTGCTCGTAAAGGACTTGACCCGCGTCAGAGTTTTACAAGTTCTACAACATCACTTTATACGGGAATACGTACGGTGTCATGTGGTGTGAAATTAACTTTCTAAATGTTTAAATGTAAAATTTATAAAGATATGATTAGAATAAAAAAATATACGGTATTATATTCAGCACTTGTTGCTTTGTTTATGACAAGTTGTGTGGATATGGACACCAAACCGAATGCAGCATTCGTAACTTCCGAGCAGAAAGAGGATGTTTATGAGTCTAATCCGGATATGGTTAAGGCAAGTGTTACCGGTATAACTTCGCTTTTTAGCATATATGGTAACTCTTCAAGTGTCATTTTGGGTTCATTGCGGCATAGTGATATTGGTTATGGTTCAATTATGTTATCAACGGATTCAAGAGGTATGGATTTTGTGTCGGAATCAACGGGTTACAATTGGTTTAGTGGCGGAGTTGAATTTTCCGATAATTTAAAAACCAGTGACGAGACTTATATGATTTGGATGACAATTTATAATCAGTTGAATGCAACGAGACTTATTACTTCTGTTATTGATCCGGCTACGGACAATGAAGAATTGCAGTTTTATCTTGCACAGGCATTGACTATACGTGCATTCGATTATTTTACTTTGGCACAATTGTACCAATTTAATTACGTCGGTCATGAAGATGCACTTTGTGTGCCTATAATAACTGAAAAAAATGCTGACGATGTAGCTGTAAACGGTGCTGCTCGTGCTACGGTTCGTGCAGTGTATGACACTATTATGAGTGATTTGAATAAAGCTGTAGAATTGTTGGAATCGTCTTCTGTTGAAAGAGATGATAAGCGTTATGTTAACAAAGCTGTTGCTTATGGCTTACGCGCACGTGTGAATTTGACTATGCAAAATTGGGATGCTGCGGCAGCAGATGCAAAGAAAGCAATTGACGAAAGCGGTGCAACTCCTTATACTATTGCACAAGTGCAACGACCGGCATTCAGTGATATTGAAGATAATTCTTGGATGTGGGGTATATTAATTGCCGAAACCGACCGTGTGGTTACTTCCGGTATTGTCAACTTCCCATCTCACATGGGTTCGTTGAACTATGGATATGCTTCCGTTGGTGCATGGCGTCGTGTTAGCGAGGCTTTATATAATTCTATTCCGGCAAGCGATGTGCGCAAGGGATGGTTCTTGGATGGAGATAAAAAATCTGCTAATTTGAATCCTGCTGAGCAAAGCTATATCGTTAATACGGCTGGTGCACCTGCATACACGCAAGTAAAGTATGCTCCTTATAAAGGAGAACTTTATACGAGTGAAAATGCTTGCGATATTCCGTTGATGAGAATAGAAGAGATGTACCTTATCTTGGCAGAAGCCCAAGCTATGGGAGGAGATCCTGCAACAGGTAAAACAACTTTGGAGAATTTTGTTAAAACTTATCGTAATCCGTCGTATACTTGTACTGCTTCTACACCGGAAGGTGTGCAGGATGCCGTTTGGTATCAACGTCGTTTGGAATTATGGGGTGAAGGTTTGTCATATTATGACATTATGCGCTTGAAGAAAGGTATTGATCGTCGCGGTGCAGGTTTTCAAGCAGAATATGTTTTCAATATTCCTGCCGAAGATAATATACTTATCTATCGTATACCGGAAAGAGAAGAACAAACTAATCCTTTGATTTCAGATGCCGATAACAATCCGGCAACTTCTACACCGAGTCCTGTTACAGATTTTTGATTTATTAAAGGTTTTTAATTAAAGAAATATGAAAAATTTAAAGTTTTTAATATCGGCGGTTCTACTCGCGATAATAACAAGTTTCGCATCTTGTAGTCAGGATGGATTTTGGAGCGAGTATGAAACGGCAGAGCAATCTTTTAGCTTTGCGCAAGCTTCATCTAACATAGCGTTAGATGCAACTAACGGTGAAGTAACTTTGAAAGTTGTTAGAACAACAACTAATGGAGTTTTGGAACTTCCAATAATAGCTAATTTCGGTGCTTTTGAATCAACTTTCACTGTACCTTCTTCCGTATCTTTTGAAGACGGTAGTGCGTCTTCCGAGATAATTGTAGAATTTTCGGGTATAAATCCGGGTGAAACTTATACAGGTACACTTTCACTGGGAGAAGGTGCAACAATTTCTGTTACCGGTAATGCTACATGTAAGTTAACCTTAAAGATGAATCTTGTTTGGGAAGAACTTGGAGTTGGTCAGTGGACGGACGGATTGGTACTTCCTCTTTTTGGAGCTGCCCCCATAATATATCCCGTAACTGTTTTCAAAGCTCAGGGAGTCGACGGTCTTTATCAGGTGGCTCCTTATCTTTATAATGTATTTCCTTATACGGCAGAAGATGAAGTTGTCGGAGAAGGTAAAATCGTAATTGATGCGAGAGATCCGCAAGCCGTATTTGTTGAAGCGGCAGGAACCGGTATTGATTGGAACTATGGAGAGATGTTTATAGGAAGTGTTTATGGAAACTTATCTTCCAATATAACTGCATATCCTTTGGGAACAGTTAGCGGAAAAACAATAGATCTCGGTGCAATGTTTGTTGCAGACGATGACGGAAGTTATGTGATCGGCGAACCTGTAACGTTGGTATTGCCATAGTAAATTACTAAGTAGGATATTATTTAATTTTAATGTTGGAGGCTATCTCATTTTGATGAGGTAGCCTTTTTTTCGTTGTGGTAACGGATTAAATTAGTTTTTTGATGTACTTCTGGTTTGAACGACAACCAATCTATTCTCCGAGAAATTGCAATCGTTTTCGTTTCGGATCACATCTGATTTGTATTTTTCAAAGTTTTATTTGTAAGATTTGTTAAAAATTTAACATCATAAGTCTATTTACTCTTCAATAATTAAACTTTACAACGTAGGTATGTCGGACAAATCCTGAAGCATAGCGTCAATTAAAGATTTTTTTCAGTTTAAAGATGTTAGGCATTTATTGTTTTTCATAAAATTTCACATATCTTTGCATTCGTAAATGTGTTTTTTGTCTTTTGAAACATGTTGCAATGATAAAATTAGAGGTGTTGGTGTCATACAAAGGGGGGAGGATTCAAAAACGTGGAATTATTTTAAAATACTAATTTATAAACATGTCTAACTTAAACTAAATTTTATGAGAAAATTGTTAGTATCGACCATTGCGGTGTTGTTTGCAAGTTTTCAGCTTGTGATGGCACAGACGCAAATCAATGGTACTGTTACGGACGGGACGGGTGCTCCTCTACCGGGTGTTTCAGTTAAGGTTAAAGGCACTTCAACCGGTACTGCTACCCATGTGGATGGCACTTATTCATTGAATGTTGCTTCCGACGCGACCATTGAGTTTTCTTTTATGGGTTTCAAAACTCAGGAAATTGCAGTAAACGGTAAAACTACCATTAATGTAACAATGGTTGAAAGTTCCGAGTTGCTTGATGAAGTTGTTGTAACAGGATCTTATGGTACGGGTAGAGCTCTTAGCTCAATGACCGGTGCCGTATCAGCTGTGAGAAGTGATAAACTGAAAGACCGTCCTATTGCCAATGCGGCTGATGCTTTGCAGGGGCAGGTGGCAGGTTTGCAAGTTTTCATGTCTTCGGGTGAGCCAAGTGCAGACTTCACTATGCGTTTACGCGGTGTAAACTCGATCAATGCCGGTAACACGCCTTTGCTCCTTATGGACGGAATACCCGTAACATCATCGGCTTTCAATGCAATAAATGCCAATGATATAGAAAGTATAGTGGTGTTGAAAGACGCTTCCGCAACTGCAATCTACGGTTCACGTGCTGCTAACGGTGTGTTGATTGTAACAACCAAAAAGGGCAACGCTTCATCGAAACCGATTTTGCAGGTTAAAGCTCAATATGGCGTATCTGCGCTTGCAGAAGACAATTTGCCTATGATGGGTGGTTTGGAATACTTGAATTTCAAAGAACTGGTTGACCCGACTTTGGTTTCCAATCAATCATTTCAGGAACATAAGGCTTTTGTAGAAAAGTATAATATCAACACCAACTGGAGAGATTTTCTTTTCAAGAGTAATTCTCCTGTTTACGAAGTGAATGCTTCCGCAACAGGTAAAGAAGGTAGAACCAGCTATTTTATTTCTGCCGGTTATTTAAATCAGGATGGTATCACTCACCACTCTTCTATGGATCGTATGAATCTTCGTACGAATCTTGTAACCGAATTAAGTAAGTATGTGAAAGTGGGTGTTAACATCGGTTTATCTCACCAAAGATACCGCACGACTTTCTCAACAAGTAACGGTTGGTATAACCCTGCGAACTATGCACGTTGGGCAGACCCGTCTTATTCTCCCTACACTTATACGATAGAAGGAGATAAACTCGTTTACGGTGAACCTTGGGTGTTTAGCGAAGAAATGGGATTATACAATGCAAAATCCGTTATGGAAGGACAGCCTGCTGTGAGAAAGACAAGCCGTATTATAGGTGGTTCTTTTATTGAGATCACTCCGATTGAAGGTTTGACCATTAAATCTTCTCAGGCGATGGATGCTTTTGATTATTTATATGACAGGAAAGTGTATCCCAGTGGAATTTTAGGACCCACCGGTACAAGAAGTAAATTACCGCAAAGGTATTATTCATTTACTTTCACAAATACAGCCGAGTATAAATATACTTTTAAGGAAGATCATAATTTCACGTTGCTTGCAGGTCAGGAATCAATTATTCAAAAGACTGATTTTTTTCAAGTTACAGCAGCAGGTCAAACCGATGACCGTTTGTTGCAGTTAAGACCCGGTGGAACAGTTACCATTGCGGATGAAAAACTCACCGAAACGGTATTCAATTCATATTTCGGTCGTATAGAATATAACTATCAAGAAAAATATTTTATTGATTTGTCTTTACGTACCGACGGCTCTTCACGTTTTGCACCCGATGCACGTTGGGGTACTTTCTATTCGGTAGGTCTTTTGTGGGATGCCAAGAAAGAAAATTTCATGAGTAATGTGAATTTCGTGGATGATTTGAAAGTGCGTTTGAGCTACGGTTCAACCGGCAACTCAAGCATTGACGATTATCTTTATATAGGTTCGTTAAGTTCGACAAGCAGGTATAATACTGTCCCTGCTACGACGCTTGGAACTGTTCCCAATAACGATTTGACTTGGGAAACCGTAACAACTTTCAACTTGGGTTTACAAGCTCGTTTGATGAAGAATTTGAACGTAGAATTGGATTTCTATAAGAAGACTACTTCTGATATGCTTTTGAGTGTGCCTTACAGTTTGACTACGGGTCATGACTCGGGTTATGGTAATGTAGGCGAAATGACAAATACCGGTATTGATGCTCAGGTTTCTTATAATATTTTTAACAGAAGCGATTTGTCTTGGACGGTTTCGGCTAATTTCAACTACAACAAGAATGAAATTACGAAATTGTATGAAGGTATTGATGAATTTGAATCCGCAGGTACCGGTTTGAAATTTCAGGAAGGACATGCTTACGGTGAGTTCTACTATGCAAAATATGCCGGTGTAAATCCTGCTAACGGCGAACAGTTGTGGTACACACCGGAAGGAAACGTAACCAATGTGTATTCGGAGAATTTGAAAGTTTTCACAGGCAAACAGAGGTTTGCACCTTTTGCAGGAGGTTTTTCAACTCAATTTATGTGGAAAGGTTTGGGAGTGTTTGCCGATTTCTCTTGGGTATTGAATAAATATTCTGTGAATAACGACCGCTATTTTGTTGAAAACTCTGCTAATGCAACAGATCAGAACATGTCTAAATCAATGCACAGAATGTGGACGACTCCCGGTCAGATTACCGATATCCCGAGAGCAGGTCAACGTCCGGAATTCGATAGTCGTTTCCTTGAAAATGCTTCTTTCGGTCGTTTGAAAAACTTGACGATTTCTTATGATTTGCCGAAAAACATTTTGGACAAGACAGGTTTCTTGGGTGGAGCACGTGTGTATGTAACAGGTCGTAACCTTTTGACCTTAACCGATTACAGTGGTTTTGATCCTGAGGTAGACTCGAACTTACAATTGGGTAACTATCCTAATACAAAACAGTATCAGGTTGGTATTGAATTAACTTTCTAAATTTAAAACTAAATGTCGATGAAAAAAATAATACTTTCATTAATAGTTGTAATAGGTATTCTTTCTGTTGCTTGCGACATGGATAAGAAGCCTTACGACAAAATTGCGACAGAAGATGCTCTGCAATCTATCGGAGATTTTTCTTCGTTACGCAATGGATGTTATGCTTATGTAAGAACCCTTTTCACCGGAGACTACATAATTGCACCCGAAATTCAGGCTGACGCTGTGCATGCGGTGGTTGACTATTCAAATACTTACGGACAAGAGTATGTGTGGTCGTTCACAGCGGGAGACATCGGTCAATTTCAAACTTACTACGCTTTGATAAACGTTTGTAATCTATTAATAAACAAAGGAAGCGAATTGATGCCTACGTTCACTGCCGCAGATCAGGCTACTTTAAATCAATACATGGGAGAAGCTTATTTGTTGAGAGCTTTGGCTTACGAAGAATTAGCAATGAGATTCTGCAAGGCTTATAAGTCTTCGACGGCTGCAAGCGATTTGGGTTTGCCTTTGGTAACGGAATATTCTCCGAGTGGTAATTCGGCTTCATATCCCGCACGTGCAAGTTTGTATGACACATATCAATTGATTTTGGGCGACTTGACCGAAGCCACAAATCGTTTGACAACGGCAGGTTCGGCTAATGCAAGATATGCAACTAAGGATGCCGTAACTGCTTTGAGAGTCAGAGTGGCTCTTCAAATGGGAGATTATCCTACTTGTGTTAGTTTGGCAGAGCCTTTCTTGAATGCGGAAACTTATCCTCTTGTAAATACGAAAGCGGACTTTGCTCAAATGTGGGTTAATGATAATTCTACGGAAACTATTTTCCAGCCTTTTGTTTCGGCTACGGAATTGTCAACAGCTTTGGGAACTTATTTCATAAATGCAGCAGGATCCGATGAATCGAGTCCTACTTTTGCACCGAATCCTACATTTATTCCCGAACAAGGTATATTGGATATGTATAACAAGGCAAACGATATTCGTTTCTCTGTTTATTTCCAAGGATGGTACGTAACAATGAGTGCGGGAACAGCTCCGTTGTATTTGTGTTACAAATATCCCGGCAATCCCAATATTGTAAGTACAATTACAACTAAGTTTATTAACATGTTCAAGGTGTTCCGTGTTGCGGAAGTTTGGTTAAACTATGCGGAAGCAGCGACTCAGGTTGATGAAGGTAAAGCTTTGGAAGCATTGCGCACGTTGCGTAGAGCCAGAATATTAGGTTATGTTGACGAAACTTTCGGTGGAGCAGCTTTGGTTAATGAAATACGTAAAGAAAGACAAAAGGAATTCTTTATGGAAGGACGTCGTTTGTGGGACTTGAAGCGCTATGGAGAAGGATTGACCAGAACCGCACCGCAAAATCCCGATTTTGTATATCTTAACGGTAATTCAACAACGACAGACATAAACAAACCGGCAGACGATTTCCGCTTTGTTTGGCCCATACCTCATCATGAAGTGGCTGCCAATCCTCAAATGGAACAGAATCCGGGTTATTAATTTTAAATAAGTTTTAATTATGAGAAAATTATATATTTTATTATCGCTTGCTCTGCTTGCTATTTTTGCAACGAGTTGTAAGAATGATGAAATCACTTACAATGGACCGGCATTCCTGCAGTTTGACAAGTCGCTTTCTTCACTTTCCGTGAGAGAAGGTACGGACGGTATTTTGACTGTAAATATAACTATAAGTCAGGAACAGGCACAGGATGTTACTTGTGGAGTCGCAATAGTTTCGACAACAGGTACCGAAGGCACCGATTTCGAATTGCTTGACAATAGTATAACGATTCCTGCCGGTCAGTATTCGGCACCGGTTAGAGTGAAGGGTATTTATGATAATTTAACACCGGAAGGGATAGATATCAATTTGAAAATAACTTCAAATGATGCAAGTTTGTTTCAGGAAGATATTCCGACTGATTGCAAGATCACTTTGACCCGTTTCTTTGAAATCACAGATGAGTGGTTGGAAGGTGTTTGGGATGCTACCGATTATTATTTAGACGAAGGCAATGGTTATGAATCGATAGCGTATGATTACCAGTTGTTAATTACTAAGGTGTCGGAAACAGAAGTTGAAATATTGAATATCGGAGGTTGGATGAGTGTGATCACCGGTACTCTTGATGTTGAAACCGGCACTATTTCCATACATCCTGATCAGATTCTTGCGGTTCATCCGACCTATGGAAATGTTTATATGGATTGGTGCGATGGTGCTTATTTCAATAGAACTAAACCTATTACAGCAGAACTTACTTTTAGAGGTATCACTATTCCGGAGTGGGGTGATTTTGTAAATGATTATTCTGCAGGTTCTGCTTTCGGAATATATAATACTGTACTTACAAAATCTGTAGAATAATAATAATTTAATTAAGGTCTAAAATACGGTAGTCGTATTTGCCGAATAAAAAATTATTTAATGTGAAGGGTATTTCCGGCTGACGGGAATGCCCTTCTTTATTAGATTTTAAACAATAATAAAAACGAACAATATGAAAAGACAGATTTTATTAACGTTATTTGCAACGGCTTATCTGCTTGTCAATGCACAAGATATTCATACTACAATTGATAATTTCAGAGTGAGTGTGGTTGAAAGTAATGATTTGAAAAGCAAACGTTATCTTGATTTGATTGACGGGAGTCCTTTTTTGAACGACGAATGGTCGGAAGGGGAGGTGATAATGCGTAACGGCAAAAAATACACCTACTATATGAAATACATGATTTACAATGATGAGATATGGACAAGTAATCATGAAGATACTATTAAAAAGTTGAATGTAACCGATGCTGTGGCATCCGTATTGTTAGACGGGCATCGTTTCATTTTAGCCGATTACGAATTTAAACATGAAACGAAAACAGGTTTGATGGAGACTTTGGGTAGTGCCGGCGATTTTGAATTGTTGAAACTCTACACCAACGAATTTAAGAAGGCTACTAAGGCAGGAGCATATAAAGCGGCAGAGAGAGATAAGTTCACAACTAAAACTTTCCTATATTATCGTATAGATGAAGAAACCGCTAACCTTTTACCTAAGAAAAAAGCGGATTTCATAGCTCTTTTCGGAGAGGAACAAGCTCATGTTAAGGAATTGATGGACAAAAATAAACTTAAGGTCAGGGAGGCTGATATTCTCGAACTGCTCAAGCTACTAAATTAGCTGTTCAATATCGGATCCGTATACGTTTTCGCAAGTTGTTCTTAACTTAAATGGTTCGTTTTCGCAAAATATCCACAAATTTTACATCAAAAATGAAAAAATATTGAAAAAAACCCATTTTCTATTTTTTGTGGGGCTAAATTGAGGGGAGTATGAAATCTCAAATATAAATTTTTAAACAAATTTTCTTATGAATGAAAATCTTCATCAAAAATCAGTCCCTGCCGAAGTGATTGCGCAGGTACAAGAGAAACTCACAGAGGTACAAACTCTGCTCGCTCCCTACTCATTGTCGTTAACACCTTCCGAACGTCAGGAAATTCCGAAGATGGGAGAGAAAACCGTTAGTTTTGTTAAAAAGGCGTATGAATTTGCTACTGCCTATGTTGATCTCCGTCCTCCATATCTCGATACGGTGGCTTATGATGCAGATATGGGTGATTCTACGAATCTTCTCATTATCGGCAATCTTACCGAGCAAATAGAGCAGACGCTTGACGATGTTGAAATGATTGCGGGCAGTGAAGCTTATCAGGCGTCGTTGTTGTTCTACAACTACACTAAGGTGTTGGCGAATCAAGACATTCCCAATGCAAAAGCGGTGTATGACGAGCTGAAAAAGCGGTTTCCGAATCGTGGTCGTTTGTCTGCTAACGCCAAGAATGTTCCGGAACAATAGTCTTCCCTGAAAATTGTCAATGAGGGAACTTATACCCTCACAACAGATGATGATAGAAAACCTACTTACATTACGTTTACCAGCGTAAATGATCCTGATGTATGGTTCACAGTGCATGTACAATAGTACTGTACTAATCGTACTAATAAAAAAGAGGAGGACAAAAGTGTCCTCCTCTTTTCTATGCGGTACATCCCCTTGAATTCGATATTACGGATTAGGAATTTCTGATTCAACTGTCATAAGACATTGCGCAAAAGCACAATGATATTTCCATCTTCTACTTCCTGAAAACGTAGATCAGCATCGTCATTGCCGAAGCGACCAATTTTGACAAATGTGTTCGGATAGAAACGTACCGGGTCTTTGCCGAACAAAACGCCTCAATGGTATCACGACTTATCAAGGATACCATCAATATGGGTTATATTAAAGTAGAAAACCCCAATAGCACATCTCGCAAGCATGTCAAGTATATCCCATATTGGGGCTAATCTTATTTGACCGTTATTTGACTGGTATTATATCTGCCTCCCATATCTGCGTTTTTTCTTTTTCTTGAGCAGCCAATGTTCGGGATGGTTATTGATGTCGTCGTAGCCCGTTTAAGGAGTGCGCTGAACGTCGGCAAACGTCACGGCAAGAGTTATCACAACGTGTCATCGAAAAATTGACTGTGACGCCACTCTCACGACAAGAAATATCGACAGCTTTGGGCGAAAGGAAAATTTCGGGACAACTCAACAAAGTCATCTCTCAGCTCCTTGCAGATGGTCTGATAGGATACACCATTCCCTACAAACCCAACAGCCGCTTGCAAAAATACGTTGTCGGATCCTGCTACGTTTTCGCAACTTGAGCCTAACTCAGATGGTTTTTACTGACTTTGTCGGTGAGATTTTTATAGACGGGAAAACATAAAAACAACAAAAGTCGTTCCGATTTTTGTTGCATCGTGTCGCATTGTTGCAACTTTAGGTTATGAGAAACACAAATACCTTTTATGCAAGTTGAGGCAATTTTGAAATACAACAACCTTCGATATCCACAAAAGTTTAGTAAGTCCAACTCTCCTCCGTGCATAAGAATTGATTATCTTTGCGGATAGAGAAGATAATTAATTTTAGATAGGTCTACCATATTCAAAATAAGCATAGTATGAGCATCACGGAAAACACCCGGATAGAGTTGAAGCGAGAGCTGACCAAGAAGTTTGAGAACGAAGCCATCGCTTTCCTCAATTACCACGAAGGCGGTGTTATCTATATAGGCATCGACGATGACGGGATTGTTCACGGTGTAGATGACCCTGACGGCGAGATGCTCAAGATTAAAGATCGCCTTAAAAATAACATTAGCCCCTCGATCATGGGACTGTTTGATGTGATGTCCGAGAAGCACGAAGGTAAGGATGTGATTAAAATTATCTTTGCAAGCGGGTCGGAAAAGCCTTACTACCTTAAAGATAGGAGAATGACAGAGCGTGGGGCGTTTATTCGTGTAGGGACAGCTATAGAGCCGATGCCCACGAGAATGATTGAGGATTTGTTTGCCAAGCGAGTCCGCAATTCGCTCCGCAGGATTCAATCCCCACGACAGGATTTGACTTTCGGGCAACTAAAAATCTACTATGAAGCCGCAGGGAAGACACTCAACGACCAGTTTGCTGCAACGCTCGAACTTCTAACCGATGAGGGCAAATATAACTATGTCGCCTATTTGTTGGCTGATTCTAATGGAGTGTCTATCAAGGAGGCTCGGTACGATGGTCTTACCCGCGTGGACTTGATTGAAAACAACGAATACGGTTATTACTGTTTGGTTAAAGCAACCCAGCAACTGTTGGATAAGGTCGAATTGGAAAACAAAACCTATACTCGAATCACCGGTAAAGCCCAGCGTGAAGAGCGACGACTTTGGAATGGACGAGCATTGCGTGAGGCTGTAATTAATTCGATAGTCCATAACGACTACACGACAGGAGCATCTCCCAAAGTCGAATTTTTCGACGACCGCATCGAGATTACTTCAATCGGTGGGCTGGTTCAGGGGATGACCAAAGAGGAGTTCTTCTCAGGGTTATCTAAGCCTCGCAATCAAGAACTGATGCGCGTCTTTCGGGACTTGGATATAGTCGAGCATCTCGGTTCGGGCATCCCTCGCATCTTAGAGGCATACGGCAAAGAGTGTTTCATATTCTCCGATAACTTTTTGCGAATGGTTTTCCCCGCTGCCGAACAGCTGGCAGGCTATTCTGATGTGTCGTTACTCTTGCCACGGCAAGAGTAACGGCAAGAGTCACAGCAAGAGTCGCGACAAGAGTTATCACAACGTGTCATCGAAAAATTGACTGTGACACCACTCTCACGACAAGAAATATCGACAGCTTTGGGCGAAAGGAAAATTTCGGGACAACTCAACAAAGTCATCTCTCAGCTCCTTGCAGATGGTCTGATAGGGTACACCATTCCCGACAAACCCAACAGCCGCTTGCAAAAATATCGCCTTACTGCACTCGGTGAGCAGTTGAAAAAGGGATTATAACTATGTGCCGCTGTTATTGGCAATTGCCCAATAATTGCCTAAATTGCCTAATGACCGCTTAGCTCGAAATAGCTTCCTGCACCACGACCAGTGCTTATCAGTAACTTAAATACATTGGTCAAGTCATGTAATTCGTTACTCGCAGTTTGTCTTGAGACCTCATTAATTTCCTGATACTCTCCATTTGTAATTCTGCCTTTCTCTTTAACGTAGTCAACCGCTTTCAATTGTCGTTCGTGTGAATACTGTCCACCGGATTGGGAATATTGTCTACCGGATTGGAAATATTGTCCACCGGATTAGGAATCCCGTGCAGAATCCCGTCGAAATACTGACAAGCATATAGACACGGGTAGCGGGGTGTTATCAGGCTTAATGCTTACAACGTATTCCTTTGTACCCACTTCAAGACTTCTTCCCGATAATTTCGGGCAACGGGGACTTGGAAGGTGCCGAGTCGTAATGTGTTACCCTCCAGCAGATCAATCCGGTCGATATTGACGATGTAGGATTTATGTGTTTGCAGGAAATTTCCTTCCGGCAGCGACTCTCCGATTCGTTTCAGCGTGGAGTGAGTCAGTATTTTACCGGAGGTGGTATGGATACAGACATAATTCTCCAAAGCCTCCGCAAACAAAATATCTTTCAAGAAAACCTTGCGCATCTGCTTATCGCTTTTTATGAATAAGAAGTTTTCTTGGGTGGGTAGGGATTCTTTCTGTAGTAAATCATGTACTTTATTGACCGCCTTTAAGAAACGTTCAAAAGAGATAGGTTTCAGGAGATAATCCGCTACATCCAGCTCGTAGCCTTTCAGGGCGTACTGCTCGTAAGCGGAGGTAACAATCACTTTCGGCGGATTGCTTAGTGTGGCTAACAAATCCAGACCGGAAAGATAGGGCATCTCTATATCCAGCAGTAGCAAGTCCGGTCGCTGAGTTTTTAGTAAGGTATTGAGTTGCATGGCATCCTCGCAAACCCCTATTAATGAAAGGAAATCCACCTTCTCCACATACGATTGTAACCCTTTCCGAGCCATCGGCTCATCGTCTGTTATCACACAAGTTATCATGATGCTTCGTTTATTTTCAGTATTAATCGCGCGACAAATTCATTATTAACAAGAAAGGTCTCTAACACATACTTGCCCGGATATAACAGCGCAAGACGTCTTCTTAGGTTCTCCAGACCGATTCCTTTTTTCACCGGATCTATCGGAATGGGAATATCCGGCACAGAGTTCCGAATCGAGAAGCTGATTTCGTCCGGTTCCCAAGTCATACGAATGTCCAGTTTATAAGCACCGCCCACATACTTGAAAGCATTCTCGATAAGCGGGAGAAACAAGAGCGGGTATATGGCGATGCGTTCCAAACCGGAAGGGAGTTCGACCTGTAGCTGCAGACGCTCACTCATTCGCATCTTTTGTAAGTTGATATAGGTACGCATATAGTCAATTTCCTCTTGGACACTGACCATCTGGTTTCCTCCGTATAGCTGGTAACGTAACAAGTCGGAAATCATCTCCAAAGTGCGTCGGGGCAACAGGTTCTTCTCGTCGATCTGGAAATAAACCGTATTCAAAGCGTTAAACAGAAAATGGGGATGATATTGGGATTTGAGGAACTTCAATTCCGTTTCTAACTGTTCCGACCTTACTTTTTCCAGTTGCAAGGTTTGGCTGTGGTAATCCGACTCTATCCGGTTGCTACGAAGTATGATATAATAGACTAAGAAGAAAGGAATACAAATCACATTCACAACCACATAATCCGTAAGATGATTGCCCAAGTAGAGAAGCTCTGTGCGTTCCCCCACAAATAAAACCAAATTCAGGACAATTGATACTATCAATATCAGAAGCGTATATTCCGTCCAGACAGATAGCCGTAATTTGTGCTTTGCCCGAGAAAGAAAGTATCGGATTTCAAAATCATATACATAACACATCGTGATTGTAACCAACATAGCGGATAGATGGTTTCTCATGGGACCTGTCCAGAACGTTCCGTCTCGCAATAAGTCTGTCGTCAATCGAATGCAATTGAACATCATTACTCCGAGAATCAACGGAGAGAGAAAACGATAGAGGAGTTTCATTCGGTATACGGTTTTATGTTACAAATCTATTCGTTTACTTTCATTTATGCTACTTTTTTGGCGAGATTCTTTCACTTCCAATCCCCGATTCAGACGATAAGAGACGCTTACCCCGATCACGGCATTATCTTGCCACTCCTCAATACGTCCCAGAAGGTTAGGAGCTTGGAGACTTATTTTGGAAACATTTGAGCGAAAGACATCACGGGCGAATAGCCGGATTGATCCCTTGTCGTTCCATATTTTTTTCCGTATTCCGGCGTTGACTTGCCATAAGGGGTAGACCGTGGCTTGCCCCATCGCCATCTTACCGTTGTAAAAGCCGGAAAGCTCGACGCTCCAGTTGTTTCCCAAGTTAAATTGGTTGGAAAGATTGGTGGAAAGGGTTAGCCGCTTGTTTACGTCCGTTGGGTAGTTATCCGGCAGGCGATAGAGATTGTAAGTGAGGGAAGCACTTAGGTTCACGTCCCAAAATGAGGTGATGGGTAGTTGAGAGGTACTGATTTGAGGACCCAGACTTAAGCGGGAGGAAAGGTTGTCCGGAGTTACGTATACTCGATAGGAACCTTTGTCCAAATAGCTTTTGATAATCGCATCCTGTGTATAGCTGAACTGTAGGCTGACACGGAATAGATCTTTATGGAGATAGGACAGTTCTATGTTGTCGGTTAGTTCCGGTTTTAGTAGGGTATTGCCTTGTTCATAAGTATAATCGTCGAAGATATAGATGAAGGGATTCAGATCTCGATAATTCGGGCGGGTGATTCGCTTGCCGTAGGTAAGGGCAAGGCTGTTTCCGCTCTTAAATCTATATTGCAGGGACAAGTTCGGGAATAGATGGGTGTACTGACTTTTTGACGTAGAATCCTGTTGGGAGGAATTGCCTGATTGTGTACTCTCTATCCGTGTGTTTTCCATGCGAAGCCCCGCTTCTATCCGGAAGGATGCAAAGTTTATGTCCAATTGGGCGTATGCGGCATTGATATTCTCGTCATACTTAAAATCGCTGCTGATTTCCCTGTCGGGATTCCAAAGAATATCTTGTAAGCGTTCATAGTCCGCTCCGTTGTCAATGGAAACAAAAGTGCTCTTCACTCCCGCACGGAGCGTAAAGGTTTCCGAGAAAGGTTGTACCAGATTCGCTTGCCCGGAATAGAGATGAATACCTCCGTTCATCATTCCTCTTAGGGTGTCTTCACCATGCAAGAGCTGATTTTCCCGAAAACGGTAGCGCAGGTAATCGGCAGAGGCGTCCAAGATTCCGCCGTCCGGATTGAAGGTATGGGTCAAGTTAAGAGTAGTTGTGAAGTTGTTTCGGGAACGATCCGTATCGTTCAACGTTCTGAAGGCAGACCTATGATTGGTTTTTGGAGAGTCAACAAGGCTGGACACATCTCCCAATTCTTGATCATTTCCGAGATTCCCGTCGGTAGAAAATCCGACACTCGTTTTGTCCGAGACTTGATAATCAACGCCTACTCGGTAGTAATTGGAACGGTTTCGGCGGAGACGGAGAGAGTTCAGTTCTATTTGGGTTGCTTCTTGCTCTTGTTCCGAGATGGGAAATATGTCTCGATTGGCGATAACCTCATGTTGGGTACGACTTTGGAAATGCGAATAGGAGAGATAGAAATTGAACTTGTTTGTACGCATATTCAAGGAAGCCGAACCGAATCCTGTCCCATGTTTCCATCGTTCATAGCTGCCGTCTAAGGAGAGATTCATCCCTTTGCGTATGATTTTCTTGGTGCGTATATCAATAATTCCGGCGTTCCCGCTCGCATCGTAACGTGCGGAAGGTTGGGAGATTAGGTCAATCTTATCAATCACACCGGCAGGAGTAGACTTCAAAAGGCTCACCAAGTCCTGACCGGAAAGATAAGTCAACTTGCCGTCCATCATGATATTTACTCCTGCCTTGCCGTTTAAGTAGACGGAACCATCGCTTTGGAGGATTACTCCCGGAAGGGAGGATAACACGTCGAATGCCGAACCTTGACTTTGAGTGATGGTGGCGTCCATGCGATAGGTCATTTTCCCCGATTGCATCTCTACGCGCGGAAGCTTAGCGATTATCACTACTTCTTCTAACTCCTGATGGGCGATTGTATCCGTCTGTCCCCACACTGTATGGGAACCTATGCCCCATAACATTATCCATACATAGTACTTTTTCATATTTTTATTTTTAGTTTTTTGTTCAAAATTACGCCGGAACGGTTATTGCAGCAAATTATTTTGACGACAGGAAAGGATTCGTTGACAAGTGGTATTTATTTTCAAAATGGACGTTCATTCTTTTCACATGTCATCATTTTTCGTAAGTATTATTTGTTTTCTAAACTACCTTCACCCAAAAAGCCCGCCGCCTTTTACCCAAAAGCCCGCCTGCTTTTACTCAAAAGCTCGCCTGCAATTTTAAAAAGCAGGCGGGCTTTTAAAATTTACTGCTCGTGCTTTTTACTTTGTCTTTTCGTACTTGAACTTTGCGAGCCTGTTATAGGCACTCACGGGAACAATAGGCAGTGTCGACGACAGTGGCAATTGGTTTAGTAGGGAGAGGCGGTATCTATCTAAACGTCTTGCGTTTTTTAGCTGTCTACCACGATAATAGCGGCAAAAAGAGTACCTTTGCGTGAAATATCATACCTTTGTTGTGAACTGTATAGATAAAAATAGATTATGAGGAACTTAACATCATTGCAAATAGATATTCTGGAGAATCAGGGTTGTTCTGCCGATGGTTGGAATAATGTTATTATAGATGATTTTGATGACATCTATTATTTGAAGAATGTGAGATTTTCGGGGAAAGTAAGTATTGGGAAACAGAATAAAACTTTTGTACTTGCGGGGGGTGTTGAAAGACATTCCGGTGTATATAATGCGGAATTGCACAATTGCAACGTGGGAAGTGATGTTTTGATAGAGAACATTAACGGCTATGTTGCAAATTATGAAATCGGAGATGGTGTGATTATCAGAAATACGGATTCTATATTTATTGAAGGAGAGTGTAGTTTCGGTAATGGTGTTGAGGTTAGAGTTTTAAATGAGGGAGGAGGACGTGAGGTGCTTATTTCCGACAAATTGAGTAGTCATGTTGCTTACATGTGGGCATTATATCGTTATTATCCGCAATTGATTGACAAGTTAAAAGGTATGACTGTAAGATATGCCGATACGATAAAGTCTTGTATGGGACAGATTGGTAAAGATACTGTTATAGAAGGATGCGGGATTTTAAGAAACGTAAAAATAGGTAGAAACTGTCGACTTGAAGGAGTGTTACGTTTATGCAACGGAAGCGTGAACGGAGATGGAGGTGCCTTGTCTTTTGTGGGGCATGGGGTGGTTGCGGAAGATTTCATAATATCATCGGGAGCCGTTGTTAAGAATGGTACTGTGTTGAAACGTTGTTTTGTAGGTCAGGCATGTAGATTAATAAACTATACTGCTGTGGATTCTTTGTTCTTTGCCGATTGCGACATGGAGAACGGTGAGGCGTGTTCGTTATTTGCCGGAGTTTACACGGTTAGTCATCATAAAAATACGTTGCTGATTGCCGGAATGTATTCCTTTATGAATGCCGGTTCCGGTACAAATCAGAGTAATCACAATTATAAATTGGGTGCCTTGAGTCAGGGGATTATGGAGAGAGGGTGTAAAACGGGTAGTGATGCCTATGTGCTTTTGCCGGCTCGTGTTGGTGCATATACGTTTGTGGGCGGTCGCCACTATTCCAATCCCGATATTTCCGATATACCTTTTTCTTACCTCACCGAACATGAAGGGAAGTCATATCTTTCTCCGGCAGCTACGCTTGCAAATGTCGGTACCATTAGAGATGCCATGAAATTTCCTAATAGAGATAAGAGAACAGGTGAAGGGAATTTGGAGAGCATAAATTTTGAAATGTTTAGCCCGTATTCGGTGCAAAAAGTTTTGAACGCTCTTAAAATCTTAAAAACTATCGGTAATGACGATGAGGAGGCGATATATAACGATTGCATTATAAAAAAGTCGGCACTCGAAAGAGGTAAAGAACTTTATGAACTTGCGATTGATAAATATCTCGGCGATGTTTTGATAAAACGTTTAACCGGCAGTGTGCTCACGTCAAATGATGAGTTGCGCATGCACTTGCGACCGCTTGGAAATATCGGAGCTGGTGATTGGCTTGACGTTGGAGGAGAATATCTACCAAAATCAAAGGTGAGAGAAGTGATTTCTCAAATTGAAAATGATAAGATCACACAAATCGAAGATGTCAATGCTTTTTTTGCAAGTGTGCACGCTTCTTATGAAGAAATGGAATGGGTGTGGGCATGGAATGTGATTAGTGAGCGTTATGGAGTAGATTTGGAGAATGTGGATGCGGAAAAAATTATTTCAATCATTGAAAATCATTGGAAAGTTGCCGAAAAAGAATTGTTTGAAAAGATTAAAGCGGATGCGAGCAAGGAATTTTCTGCAAAATCAAAAATCAGTTATGGAGCAGACGGTGATGAGGCGGATAGAGACGATGACTTTGCGCAAGTGAGGGGGAATTTTGAAAACAATGACTTTATCAAGCAATTGAAGGCGGCGGAAAAAGATAGAACAGATTTATATAAAAGTGTTATAAGCTGTTTGAAAAATATTTAATTTTGCGAGCAATTTAAAATTCGGTAAAAATGAGTGAATTTAAAAGAACTTTGGTTACAACGGCGTTGCCTTATGCTAATGGTCCCGTGCATATCGGACACTTGGCAGGAGTTTACGTGCCTGCTGACATTTATGTGAGATATTTGAGGGCAAGAGGAGAAGATGTTTTGATGATTGGCGGTTCGGACGAACACGGAGTGCCTATTACAATAAAAGCTCAAAAAGAAGGTGTTTCACCTCAGGTGATAGTTGACCGTTACCATAGCATAATCAAAAAGTCTTTTGAAGATTTCGGAATTTCATTTGATGTGTATTCGCGCACAAGTTCCAAACTTCATCATGAATTGGCTTCCGAATTTTTCAGGAAATTGTATGACGACGGTAAATTTATAGAGCGTAGCAGCATGCAGTTTTACGACGAAAAAGCCGGTCAATTCCTTGCCGACCGTTATATAATAGGTACGTGTCCTCATTGCGGTAGCGACAGAGCTTATGGCGATCAGTGTGAGGCATGCGGTACGAGTTTGAATGCAACGGATTTGATAAATCCCGTGTCGGCTATAACAGGTAACAAACCCGAATTGCGTGAAACCAAGCATTGGTACCTGCCGCTTGATCGTTATGAATCGTGGTTGAGAGAATGGATTTTGGACGGACATAAAGAGTGGAAAAGCAACGTATACGGTCAGTGCAAATCGTGGTTGGACAGCGGATTGCAGCCGAGAGCGGTTACTCGTGATTTGGATTGGGGCGTACCGGTGCCGATAGAAGGTGCCGAAGGTAAAGTGTTATATGTTTGGTTTGATGCTCCGATTGGTTATATCTCTGCAACGAAAGAGCTTACTCCTGATTGGGAAAAATATTGGAAAGATAAATCAACCCGCATGATTCATTTCATAGGTAAGGACAATATAGTGTTTCACTGCATTATCTTTCCTTCGATGTTGAAGGCGGAAGGTTCCTATATCTTACCGGATAATGTGCCTGCAAACGAATTCTTAAATCTCGAAGGAGATAAAATTTCCACATCACGCAATTGGGCGGTTTGGTTGCACGAATATTTGGAAGATTTCAAAGACAAACAGGATGTGTTGCGTTATGTTCTAACAGCCAATGCACCGGAAACTAAGGATAACGACTTCACATGGAAAGATTTCCAAGCACGCAACAATAACGAACTCGTTGCCATTTACGGTAATTTTGTAAATCGTGCCATTGTGCTCACGCATAAGTATTTTGATGGTATTGTTCCTGTGAGGGGAGAATTGACGGAATATGATGTACAGGTTTTGGAAGAGATACCGGCTATCATCAAGAAAGTGGAAGATAATTTGGAATACTTCCATTTCCGTGAAGCCTTGAAAGAATGTATGAACCTTGCTCGTTTGGGTAATAAGTATTTGGCAGACACGGAACCTTGGAAGTTGATAAAAACGGATGTTGAGAGGGTGAAAACCATACTTAATATAAGTTTGCAAATAGCTGCAAATCTTTCCTCTTTGACGGAACCGTTTATGCCTTTCAGTGCCGAGAAGTTGAGACGGTTTTTGAACATTGCGCCCATTGCTTGGGATGAAATGGGTGGAAATGTATTGCAGGCGGGTCATAAAATCAGTGAAGCAGGTTTACTTTTCGACAAGATTGAAGATGATGAAATCAATAAGCAAATAGATAAATTGCAAGCCACCAAGAAAGCTAACGAATTGAATAATATAAAAGTTGCTGATGCCAAGTCGGACATAAACTTTGAAGAGTTTCAAAAGTTAGACATACGTGCGGGAAAGATTATTGCAGCCGAAAAAGTTGCAAAAACCAAGAAACTTTTGAAATTGACCATTGACACGGGCATTGATAAGCGTACTGTTGTGTCGGGCATTGCCGAGTACTACACGCCGGAAGACGTTGTCGGCAAACAGGTGAGTATAGTTGTCAATCTTGCGCCTAAGGAGTTGAAGGGAATCATGTCGCAGGGAATGATTTTGATGGCGGAAGACAGCGACGGCAAACTTGTGTTTGTTGTTCCGGAAAAAGCGGTGAAAGCAGGTTCGGAGATACGTTAAGAATTAAGATCTGCAATAAACTCTCGCTTTGAAAGTATACGTTTAATCAAATCGTAGTCGAAACCTTTAGAATAGGCATGGTTAGTTAAATATAACCTCCTTTTATAGAAGTCTTTTTTGCGAAATGTTGCCGTATCTTTTGCTCGGTTAAGTTTATCCCTCAATAGCTTTTCACATGATTCTTCATACTCATCATCGAGGATTTTCCGTAAAGCCGTGTCGATTATATCGGGGGTAATCTTGTAGAAGTAGCTTAATTTGTATTCGATTTTGTTTTTACCCCATTTCTCTAATCGAAATTTTGAACTTGCATAAGTAACGGCAAATCGTTCATCATCTAAGAATTTATTTTTGGTTAAGACATTGATGATTTTTTCGGCTGTTTCATCATCTACGTCCCAATTTGATAGTTTTCTACGAACCTTGAAAGTGGATAATTCTTTGCTTGCACACAGTAGTAATGCTTTATTCAATGCTTCCTTGTAGTCCATAAACATTATAAAATACCTTTAACAAACCTGTCCTTCTCGTTTATATCTTTCTTTAATTCCACATTATGGAAACCTTTATTCTCTAAAAGTTTCACGGTTTCATTGCCTAATGCTTCATTGATTTCAAAATATAGTTCGCCGCCGGTGTTGAGATATTTGAGGGCAAAATCGGAGATGGCATCATAGAACAGCAAAGGATTGGAGTCATCTACAAAAAGCGCACTTGCCGGTTCAAAATCCTTAACGCGACTGTGCATTTGCATCTTTTCGGATGTGCGCACGTAGGGAGGATTACTGATGATGCAATCGTAGTATTGCCATTGATATTGCTTGTGGTTGAGAATATCGCACTGACGGAATGTTACGTTATAGACATTGTTGTTTAGTGCATTCTTTTGGGCAACAGAGAGTGCTTCGTTACTGATGTCGACGGCATCCACTGAGCAATCCCGATTGTGTTTGCCGATGCTCACGGCTATGCAACCGCTTCCGCAACCAATGTCAAGTATTCTGCCGTTGGGCGGAATATTTTCCTGTGCCCACATCACCAACTCTTCCGTTTCCGGTCGTGGAATTAAGGTGTAGCGGTTCACTTCAAAGCGTGTACCCAGAAATTCGCATGAGCCGAGAATATATTGCAGCGGTTCGTTTTGTTGCAGTCGGGAGATGATACGTAGAAAGTTTTCGGAAAAGCTTTCGTCTAAAAGTTCGTATTTTTTAAGATGTATTTCTATATTTGTGTAGCCTAAAACGCAGGCAAATATAATTTTGCACAAACTTTGAACTTCTGTTTCATTGTAGCTTTCATGCAGTTTGTCGATTGCGTATTTAGTGAGTTGGTGCATGTTCATAGTGGTAACAAAGATATAAAATGTGAGGAAATTTTGTCTTAAATGGAGTGGTATTTTATAATATTGATAATCTTAGCTGTGCTTTATGTGTTGCTTGTGGTTTCCATTTGTCTCACTGTTATCATGGAAAATCGTAATCCTGTTCGTACACTTGCATGGATTTTGGTGGTGATGCTGCTACCGTTGATTGGGGTGGTGCTTTACGGGTATTTCGGAATAAACTATCGCAAGCGGAAAATATTTTCCATGAAGGGATTGGGAGATATAAAGTGGTTGCAATACATGAGTGAAGACCAAAATCAGCTTATAAAGAAAGCCGAATTTTTGAAAAAAGAAGAAATGGCGAATGTGCGAAAGTTGATGACGCTTCTTTTGAACAATAGCAAGGCTTTACTCACGCGCCATAATAAATTGGATATATTAAACAACGGTTTGGAGACGTTTCCTGCCCTTTTTGCCGCATTGTCGAAGGCAAAAAAATATATACATTTGGAATATTACATTCTCGAAGACGGTTTGTTGATGACCAGATTGAAAGAAATTCTGATTGAAAAAGCACGGGCAGGTGTTGAAGTGAGGGTGATATACGACGACATGGGCGGTTGGAAACTTTCAAATAAAATAATCTCCGAATTGAGCAAAGCGGGAGTTCAGATTTATCCTTTTTTACCGGTGCGTTTCCATAAGTTTGCAAATAAGGCTAATTATCGTAACCACCGCAAGATCGCCGTCATTGACGGAGAGACGGCTTTTGTGGGTGGTTTGAACATTGCCGACCGTTATTTGTTCGGACTCACTAACGGTCAATTTTGGCGTGATACGCATTTAAGGGTTAGAGGCGAAGCGGTGGTTTCTTTGCAGACCATATTTTTAGTTGATTGGTATTTTGTGTGTCAAGAGTTACTTTTGGATAAAAATGAGTACTTACCGGTAAATAGAAAAGAGGGTAACATAGTGGTGCAAACGGTTTCTTCCGGTCCCGACAGTGATTGGTCGTCTATTCAGCAGGCTTATTTCACGCTTATCAACACGGCTAAGCGTTATGTTTTGATTTCGTCGCCTTATTTTATGCCCGGAGAAACCACTTTGAATTGCATGAAAGCGGCGGCAATGGGCGGTGTTGATGTAAGGTTGCTTTTACCGCAAAAATCCGATTCCGTGCTCACTCATTGGTGTTCCCGTTCTTTTGTTGAGGAACTTATGGATGCCGGAGTGAAGGTATATTGGTATAAAAAAGGCATAAATCACAGCAAGGTGATTGTTGTTGATGGAGTGGTGGCATCGGTGGGAACTGCTAATATGGACAACCGCAGTTTTGAGCAAAACTTTGAAGTGAATTTGATAATCTACGACAGTCAGGTTTCAAAACAGCTTGCCGGTTATTTCATGGAAGATTTGAAAGATAGTGAGGAGGAAAATCCGTACACTTGGCGTTTCCGTCCCAAAAGTCATAAAATTAAAGAATCGTTGGCAAGATTGTTTTCACCTTTGTTATAGTCTGCCGTTAATTAATCCGATATGAACATTTCAATAGACAGTCGTTTTATTTCCAAGCCTGAGGATACGGTGTTTTTTGCTTTCAAGGGTAAAAATCACAACGGGCATGATTACGTTGCGGACTTGTACGCGAGGGGAGTGCGCCGTTTTGTTGTGAGCGAGATGAGGGAGGAGTATAATGACTTGAAGGGGGCGGAAATTCGGTTCACCGACAGCGTTTTGGATGTTTTGCAGGAATATGCCGGCGAACACAGGAGAGAAATGCGGGCGGAAGTGATTGCAATCACCGGCAGCAACGGTAAGACCGTTCTAAAAGAGTGGCTCTATCAGCTTTTGGTGGATGACTATAACGTATATCGCTCGCCGAGGAGCTATAATTCCCAAATAGGAGTGCCGCTTGCTTTGATGGGTATAGAGGCGGATACGGAGATTGCCCTTATAGAAGCGGGCATTTCGCAAAAAGGTGAAATGGAACGTTTGGAGAGGATGATACAGCCGGATGTAGCGATTTTCACTCATTTCGGTGATGCCCACAGTGAGAACTTCGATTCGGATGATGAGCGTTTGTCGGAGAAAGCCGTGCTTTTTCGACATGCGAAGATGATCATCGGCAGAAACACTAAGGAAATGCGACAACTGCTTGCCGCTGCTGATGCTAAGGCGGAGCATTTACTATGGGATGAAGTCGGAGAGGCGGATATAAAAGCAAGAACCCTTGAAATCACTGCTACCGAAAGATTGGTGGAAGTGGAATATGCCGACACACATTTTGAATTACGTTTGCCGTTTGCCGATGAAGCATCGTTTGAGAATTGCATGCACGCTGTGTGTGTGATGTTGTTTAAAGGAATTGACATGGATGTGATGCGTGAGCGAATTGCTCGCTTGCAATCGTTGGCAATGCGCATGGAAATCAAAGAAGGTGTGAACAACAGTATTTTGATAAACGATTATTATAATTCCGACATAACTTCTTTTGCCATTTCATTAAACGTTTTAATGATGCAAGACGAAACGAAAGAGAGAACGGTTATTCTTTCGGATTTTACGGATATAAAAATCAACCGCAGAGAATTGTATTCTAAGGTGGCATCAATGTTGACAACGGCTAATGTCCGACTTTTCATAGGCATAGGAGAGGAATTGCAGGAGCACAGAGAACTGTTTCCCGTATCTTCCCGTTTCTACACCGACACCGAAGCTTTTTTGAAAAAAGAAAAGCGTAGCAATTTTACCGATAAAGCGATACTTATAAAAGGTGCCCGCAGATTTTCGCTCGAATACGTGCGCAATTTTTTGCAATTACAAACCCACAACACCGTTCTCGAAGTGAACATGGACAACATGATTTCAAACCTTAACTATTTCCGCTCACTCTTGCCGGAAGGTGTGAAAGTGGCTGTTATGTTGAAAGCCTTTGCCTACGGTGCGGGGTTTGACGAAATTGCCAACTTGCTGCAATACAACGGAGTGGACTGTTTCATGACGGCATTTGCGGATGAGGGTGTTGCCTTGCGTGCTAACGGAATTACGTTGCCTGTGGTGGTGATGGATCCCGAACCCGAAGTGTTCGACACTATGATTGAGTTCAATCTCGAACCTGAAATATATTCACTTGCACTTTTGCAGAATTTCAATCTTGCATTAAAGCATCACGGAGTGGAAAAATATCCGGTTCACATAAAGCTCAATACCGGTATGAACCGTGCCGGATTTGACGAAAATGATTTGCCCCAATTGTTGAAAATACTTGAAAGCAACGATAATCGCACGGAAATACGCTCCGTGTTTTCCCACTTGGCTGCTGCCGACGATGAAATACACGACGATTTCACTCGCATGCAGATAGATAAATTTACACGCATGTCGGACATTATAGGCAGTCGTTTCGATTATCATATCATGCGCCACATTCTGAACTCCGCAGGCATCGAGCGTTTCCCTTCGGCGGCATTCGACATGGTGAGGCTCGGAATAGGTTTGCACGGAGTGAGCGTAGCGGGCAAACAACTTTTAACAGTGAGCACATTCAAATCATACGTCATGGCATTGAGAACCTTAGAAAGCACGGAAACCGTCGGCTACGGACGTATGGGTGTTTTGCAGCGCAAAACCCGTTTGGCTATCGTACCTGTCGGGTATGCCGACGGATTAAACCGCCGACTTAGCAATGGTGTGGGCGAAATGTATATAAACGGTTATAGAGCACCGATTGTAGGCAACATCTGCATGGATACTTGCATGATTGACATAACGGATGTTGAAGCGGAAGTGAAAGTGGGCGACGAAGTGGAAATATTCGGTAACCATATTTCAATCGTTGAATTTGCCTCACGTTTAGACACCATTCCATACGAAATTCTCACCGCCGTCAATCAGCGAGTGAAGCGCATCTACATTAAAGAATAATACGGGCTCGGATGTACGGGCGTATGGCATACGCCCGATGTCGATGTTGTAGGGGCAACCCTTGTGGTTGCCCAAAATGATATGATTGTCCCAAATAACAATTGGGCAACCACAAGGGTTGCCCCTACGGAATTACCGCCCACAAAAAAAGCAGATGAACATTGTTCTTGCATCATAAACCTCAAACACTTACTAAAAAAGGTTAATCCGCTCGGACAAAAGTCCATCTGCCTATTGCAATCTCATCAGAGGCGTGATGCCATACGCCCAACCATTTTCATGGTATTTCCCCTACGGCACCACGCTGCTTTGTATCTCGCCGAAATGTCCCATCTCGCCTTTGGTGTTTTGCCATGCGAGGGCGAAATAGACAACCTTACCGCGCTGTTCTTCTTCAAACTCCAACGTTATGGGCGACTTGGTATCTAACAGTGAGTTGGTAAACACCTTTATACTTGTGGGAGGCGTGTCGCTCACTATCCACTTCACCACTGCTCCCTGAACACCCGCAGGTTTGGCGCGGTGGTCGCTGCCCGAATCACGGAAAGAAAGCGTGATGCAACGTATCATATTGCGGTCGATACCTGTTACGTCGGGAACTGTATCCGGCACGGGAACAGGTGTGCGGGTAGTTTTATGAAGCGGCAAACCCATTGCCATTTTATCCTCATCGCTCACTTTGGGATTGTAGGTGATGTAAGATTTTAGCAACATGCGTAATTGCTTCTCATACTCATTACGGGCGGA
>JAISHE010000028.1 GCA_031262745.1 Culturomica sp.
ATTTAGCCATATTCTTTATTTTAGAAATACAAAGATACGACTTTTGTGGAGAAGCAGAGAAAAACAACATCTTTTTACGCAAAAAATGCGGAGAATAAAATGATTTTTCTCCGCATGAATGGCTGCCGTAGGCAGCTCCTCTCTATGACAGGGGGCAAGCTACGAGTGTTCGGAAGATTGTAAAACACACATATTCAAAACAATATAGAGAAATAGGAGACTGTTAATGTTATTCCGAGTTAGTGCGATTAGCTGAGTTTGAGGGCAAAACAAGACTCTATCGCACGACGAAGAATCCTTCCCTTATAGAATAATCGGCAAATTTCTCGTCAATGCGGGGCAAATAAATGACATTTTGCATATTTTCACCCGCACTTCGCTATAAATGAATTAGTTATAATCTTCCGACCACTCGTAGGCAAGCCCCCTTGTTGTTGGCTTGGCTGTTGTTTTGCGTTTGCTTCCTACGGAAGCTGCTCTCGGTAGTTCTGCTACCTACCAGCCGACAAGCCGGCTGGTTACTAAGCTATGCTGCCTACGGCAGTTCGATTATCTTCTTAGCCTGAAAGGCGACATCTGCATCCCGTAGGTCGCGCTGCGCTTGACCTACGGGATAACCGGCGAGCCATTCGCCGGCATCAGCGAGACTCTTGCCGAACTTTCCGGTCAACTCGCCGAACTCTCCGGATGTACGGGCGTATGGCATACGCCCGATGATGATATTGTAGAGGGTGTCCCCAAAGTATTGACACCCCTCTTTTTATTCGTACCCCTATCCGAGAATGATTTCAAATATTCGATTCTACGGAAGATAGTTGAACTTTTGAGACAGCCTCGATGTAGTGGGTGGTAATCCCGTAGGTCGCGCTTCGCTTGACACTACGGTTATGGAAATATCGCCCTTCTGGCGGCTTGTAGAGCCTGATTTTCACAACCTTAGGTCAGCGACCTAAGGGGAAAAAGATGGCACCGTTGCATGCCATACGTCCAAACGACATATCCTGTCATCGACCGGAGGGGGGACTATTCGCTTATCTTTTTTTGTCGGCGTTTGCGTTCGTTTTCGTCCAAGTAAATTTTGCGTAAGCGCATGAAATGTGGTGTTACTTCTACGTATTCATCCTCCTGAATGTATTCCAACGCCTCTTCCAAACTGAACTTTGTGGGTGGTGCGATATTTGTTTTATCGTCCGAACCGGAAGCACGCATATTCGTTAGTTTCTTGGATTTTCCGACATTTATTACAATATCATCTGGACGAGTGCTTTCACCTATAACCTGACCGGCATACACTTCTTCTCCGGGTTCAATGAAAAATTTACCCCTGTCTTGCAGTTTGTTTATGGCATAAGCATAAGTGTCGCCGGTTTCCATAGCAATAAGAGAACCGTTTATACGCATCTCAATTTCGCCTTTGTAAGGTTCAAAACCTTTTAAGCGGTGGGCAATCACGGCTTCTCCGGCAGATGCCGTAAGAAGATTACTACGCAAGCCGATGATGCCTCGCGAAGGGATGTCGAAAATCAAATGAACCCGCTCGCCACGTGTTTCCATGTTGAGCATAACACCTTTACGCTTGGTAATCATTTCAATTGCTTTGCCCGAATATTCTTCCGGTATATCAATAGTCAATTCTTCAATAGGCTCACATCTTTCGCCGTTGATTTCCTTAATAACCACCTTCGGCTGCCCTACTTGCAACTCATATCCTTCACGCCTCATTGTTTCAATAAGCACACTCAAATGCAGCACGCCGCGACCGAAAACGATGAACGAATCGGCAGTTTGACCGGGTTCAACCTTCAAAGCCAAATTCTTTTCCAATTCCTTGTCCAAACGGTCTTTGATATGGCGCGAGGTAACGTATTTACCGTCTCTACCAAAAAAGGGCGAATTGTTTATAGTGAAAAGCATGCTCATAGTAGGCTCATCAATAGCGATAGGTTCCAAAGCTTCGGGATTTTCATAATCGGCAATGGTGTCGCCAATCTCAAATCCTTCAATGCCTACAACGGCACAAATTTCTCCGGCAGGAACTTCTTCAACTTTTTTCTTTTCCAAGCCTTCAAAAAGCATCAAATCTTTAATGCGCGTTTTTTCAAAGGTAACGCCGTCTCTTTTACAAAGAGTTACCGGCATGCCCGACTTCAAAACACCTCTCGTCAATTTACCTACGGCTATACGTCCGATGTAGGAAGAATACTCCAAAGAAGTAATCAACATTTGGGGAGTACCTTCGGCTGCCTCCGGTGCCGGAATATATTCTATGATTGCATCAAGCAATGGCACAATATCTGTCGTCGGTTTCCGCCAGTCCGTTGACATCCACCCTTGTTTGGCACTTCCGTAAATAGTGATGAAATCCAACTGTTCTTCCGAAGCTCCAAGCGAAAACATCAGGTCGAAAACTTCTTCCTGCACTTCGTCCGGTCGACAATTCAATTTATCCACCTTGTTTACTACAACAATGGCTTTCTTGCCCAAGCCCAATGCTTTTTGAAGCACAAAACGGGTTTGCGGCATAGTGCCCTCAAAAGCGTCAACAAGGAGAAGAACACCGTCTGCCATGTTGAGTACACGTTCCACTTCACCGCCGAAATCGGAGTGCCCCGGAGTGTCAATGATATTAATTTTGTAATCCTTATATCTAACGGATACATTCTTTGAAAGAATAGTTATGCCGCGTTCTCTTTCAAGATCGTTGTTGTCAAGTATCAAGTCGCCGCTTTGTTTCTCATTTTCGCGGAAGAGCTTGCCTTGTAAAATCATTTTGTCAACTAAGGTAGTTTTGCCGTGGTCTACGTGGGCAATGATTGCGATGTTTCTTAAATTTTGCATGTAAATAATTTTATGAGTGTGCAAAGTTACGAAAAATGTGGAAGTTTCAACTTTGGCTGTGTAACATATTTAAAGAATCGTCGTAAACGCATAATATTTTTTGAATTATAACAAGAATCAAATGAAGAAGTGGATATTAATGGGTGGAGTCTTGGTTACTTCTTTTATTATCTTTTTAATACTTTCCTGTGGTGATGATATTAAACCGGGGTATTACGGAGGAGAAAATATTTTCGGTAAAGTTAAAGTATTTAGATACGTAAACACGAAAGCAGCAGCTTTGGAGATAGATGTTGATAGCGAATGGAAGATATTTAGCGGCAAAAATCCCGATGAAATAAATTTCTCGCATCCTATTTTGGAAGGCTACGGCAAAGGAAATTTTAATGTTGATGTTGAAAATTCAAGCAGAGATTATTTTCAGATAATCACACCTAATTCCATGCTCATAGCCGCTGAGCGAGAGTTGCCGATGTCAGGAGGTTTTAATTTCCGTGATATAGGTGGCTACCCGACCACAGACGGCAAATACGTGAAATGGGGTAAATTCATTCGTTCCGGCAATCTAAATAGTCTTAATCGTACAGACCTTATTTATCTTTCAAGTATACCTATTACTACTGTTGCGGATTTTCGCGGGCAAGAAGAAATAACGTCTAATCCGGATAATTATCCTTCATCTGTGAAATATAATTATCATTTCAATATTCCCAAACCGGATTTTGCAAGTCTGGACTTACCTAATCTCACACCCCAAATGGCAATTGAGATAATGAAGGGAATAAATGTAAAATTTGTTACCGATAGTGCGTGTATTGTTCGTTACCGTGAATTTTTCAACATCTTGCAAGACGAATCGAAGACTCCGGTTATTTTTCATTGTTCAGGCGGTAAAGACCGTATCGGTATGGCTTCGGCATTGATACTACTTGCGCTTGGTGTGGATGAAGAAACGGTGATTGGTGACTACATGCTCTCAAACAATGCTCTTGACAACGATAAATATGATTCGCTCTTTGTCAAATCACCTATTTTGAGGGAATTTCTCATTGTTAAGCGGGAATATATAGAGGCTGGTCTCACCGCCATCAAAAGTCGCTACGGTTCGATTGAGAATTTTCTTAGAAATGAACTCTTCATTAATCTTGAAGATTTTCGCAAAAAATATCTTAACATTCCCGAGAAATAATCATTGATAGTTTTGTTATGACAATAAATAAGGGCAGAAAAACTATAATACTATTCTGCCCTTAATTATTGGTTTAGTAAAAAAAGCGTAAACTTTTACTTAACAGTGTTTGCGCTACCGAGCACATCCACAATCTTGTGTTTGTACAATTCTCTTAAACTGTCGCGTGCCGGTCCGAGGTACTTTCTCGGGTCAAATTCCTGCGGTTGTAAAGCTAATACCTCACGAACTGCTGCCGTCATAGCCAAACGACCGTCGGAATCAATATTGATCTTGCAAACAGCTGACGTGGCTGCTCTACGTAATTGATCTTCCGGAATACCGATTGCATCTTTCAATTTACCGCCATATTCGTTGATAATAGCCACTTTATCTTGTGGTACGGATGAGGCACCGTGAAGTACGATAGGAAATCCCGGTATACGTTTTTCGATTTCTTCGAGTATGTCAAATCTCAATGGAGGAGGCACCAAAAGACCTTCGGCATTGCGGGTGCATTGTTCAGGCTTAAATTTGTTTGCACCATGAGAAGTGCCGATTGAAATTGCAAGCGAATCAACACCTGTTCTTGCCAAAAAATCCTCAACTTCTTCCGGACGTGTATAGGTGTGATGTTCCGCACTAACTTCATCTTCTACTCCCGCAAGAACACCAAGTTCACCTTCAACTGTAACATCAAACTGATGAGCGTAGTCAACCACCTTTTTAGTCAGTGCAATGTTATCTTCATAAGAATGATGCGAACCGTCAATCATCACCGAAGAAAAGCCCATTTCAATGCAACTCTTGCACAATTCAAAAGTGTCGCCATGATCAAGATGCAACACAATAGGAACGTTCAAACCGAGTTCTTTAGCATACTCAACAGCTCCTTGTGCCATGTAGCGCAAAAGTGTTTGATTGGCATACTTGCGTGCGCCACTTGACACTTGCAGTATGACCGGCGATTTACATTCCACAGCAGCAGAAACAATCGCCTGCATTTGTTCCATGTTGTTAAAGTTGAAAGCTGCAATAGCATATTTTCCTGCCATTGCCTGTTTGAAAATTTCTCGACTGTTTACCAGTCCGAGTTCTTTGTAACTTACCATAAAATTGTATTTAAAAGGTTTATTTATTGATTTTTATATCTTTTATTTTTTTACCATATAATTTCTTTAAATCCGTGAGAGCGAAGGTAATCATTTGTTTGACTAAAATGCTTATTGCCGAACCAGCCTCCGCGATTTGCCGAAAGTGGCGACGGATGTACGCTTTTAAGCACAAGATTACGACTTGTGTTAATAAATGAACCTTTACGCTGCGCATAACTCCCCCATAATAGAAATACAAGATGATCCTTATAGTCGGTTAAACGACGTATTACGGCATCTGTGAACTGTTCCCAACCTTTATTTTGGTGGGAACCGGCTTCATGAGCTTTAACGGTAAGCGTGGCATTCAAAAGCAGAACCCCTTGTTCCGCCCAACGTTCCAAATTGCCGGACGTAGGAGCCCCAACACCTAAATCCGATTCTATTTCTTTGAAAATGTTCTGTAAAGACGGCGGTTGTTGTACTCCCTCAGACACAGAAAAACATAATCCGTGTGCTTGTCCGGGTCCATGATAAGGATCCTGACCGAGTATGACAACTTTTGTTTGTTCAACGGGACAATGATTGAAAGCGTTGAAAATCAACTTGCCGGGAGGATAAATTCGATTGGAGGCATATTCTTTCTTTACAAAAGCGATCAATTCTTCAAAGTAAGGCTGATTAAATTCCTCTTTGAGCAATGATTTCCATGATTCTTCGATTTTCACTTCTGCCATAACGCAATCATTTTAACCTATTTTCTACGTACACGTATTTCAAAAAGTTTCGACCAGTTTTTTCCGGTTACATAAACCGTTTTACTTTCAGGATTGTATGCAATACCGTTAAGTACATCATCATTCTTATCTAATTTGCGACGTTCAATAGACGGAAGTATTCCTGCCAAATCCAATTTACCGCTAACCGTACCCGTATCAGGATCTATCATAACAATAATATCTTGTAGCCATACATTTGCCCATATTTTTCCGTCTATATATTCAAGTTCATTCAACATTTTTACAATTCCTTTATTGTCATGCACCTCAACAACGTTAAAGACAGCACCGTTTGCAGGATTCATACAATAAAGTTTCTCACTTCCGTCGCTCATAACCAAATAATTATCAACAGTAGTAATACCCCAACCCTGAGTATTATAACTAAAGGTAGAAACGGGAGAGAATGTGTTAAGATCATAAATAAATCCTTGTCGCGACATCCATGTAAGTTGATAAATTTGATTATTTAGAATGGTTATGCCTTCTCCGAAGTACTTGACAGCTAAGTTAGTTGACATGCGAGGTTTACCGCTTTTGATTTCTACTTTTCGCAATGACGATTTACCGTTACCGCCTGTACCCTCATATAACCAACCGTCATGATAAACTAATCCTTGAGTATAAGCATGGGGATCATGAGGATAAGTATTTACGATTTCATAAGTGTATTCTACCGGAGATTTCGTTTGTTGTGCAAAGATATTATTTGCATCAATTAACAAGATTGTAAACACATAGACGATAAGTATCTTAAATGACATTTATTAAAGTTTTAATTTAATATTTCCCATTCGTATCCGTCTTTGGTATCCTTAACTTTGACACCGGCAGCATTTAAATTATCTCTGATGCGATCACTTGTTGCCCAATCTTTGTTTTTCTTCGCTTCGTTGCGTGTTTCCATAACTATATCAAGCACTTTTCCAAGTACTTCTTTGTTTTTGGAATCACCGCAAGAAGATTCTGCCCGCAAACCAAGTACGTCAAAGACAAAATCATGATAAAGTTTCTGCAAAGCTATTAAGTTTTGTGCGTCAATCTTTTCTTTACCGGCGGCAATAGAGTTGATCGTATGCACACCTTCAAATAGATAGGACATCAGAATACATGTGTTCATATCATCATTCATCGCTTCGTGAAATTTGTTCGACAATTCTGCAACATTAACTGTTCCATCGGATGAAGGTGTGATTTTTCCTAAGGTTTCCACAGCAGACATTAATCGTTCATAACCTCTTTCGGCAGCTTTTAATGCTTCGTTTGAAAAGTCAAGCGGACTTCTGTAATGGGCTTGTAGTATGAAAAACCGTACAGTCATAGGTGAATAAGCCTGTTCAAGTACTTCATTATCACCTGTAAATAGTTGGTCAAGAGTTATGAAATTGCCTAAGGACTTGCCCATTTTCTGACCGTTCACGGTTATCATATTATTATGCATCCAATAGCGAACGGCTTCGTGTCCGTATGCTGCGGTGCTCTGTGCAATTTCACATTCATGGTGAGGAAATTGCAGGTCAAGACCACCTCCGTGTATGTCAAAAACTTCACCTAAGTATTTTTGACTCATACAAGAACATTCAAGATGCCAACCCGGGAAACCTTCTCCCCAAGGAGATGTCCAACGCATGATATGCTCCGGCGAGGCTTTTTTCCATAATGCAAAATCTGCCGGATTATGTTTTTCTTGCTGACCGTCCAGAGTACGGGTAGCTGCATAAAGTTCTTCGACTTTTCTGCCCGACAGTTTCCCGTAATCATACTTTCTATTATACGACTCAACGTCAAAATATATGTTGCCATTGATTTCGTAAGCATAACCATGCTCTAAGATTTTTTTAATAAGTTCTTGTTGTTCAATGATATGTCCCGAAGCATGCGGTTCAATGCTTGGCGGAATATTGTTCAATTGTTCCATATTCTTATGGTAACTGTTGGTGTAATGTTGCACAACTTCCATCGGTTCAAGCTGTTCCAATTTAGCTTTGACAAGTATCTTATCGTCTCCGTTGTCGCTATCATTCGTAAGATGTCCTACATCTGTTATATTACGCACATATCTAACGCGATAACCTAAATATCTAAGGTAGCGCACAAGTACGTCGAAAGTTATTGCAGCCCTTGCGTGTCCAAGATGAGCATCACCGTAAACGGTGGGACCGCACACATAAACCCCTACAAAAGGTGGATTTAACGGTGCAAATTCCTCACGCCTGCGGGTCATTGTGTTATATATGATGAACTTATTTTCCATGTTTTAATCATTTGATTGTTATTTAAGAACGTAAAATTAAGGAAAAACTATCAAATACGATAAATTTTCCTTAATTTTGAAAGATATAAATTGAAAATTCTGTTTTTTGATGGAAAGAAGGAAGACCAATGCTGTAACTGTGGGTAAATTAGTTATAGGCGGTGATGCTCCGATTGTGGTTCAATCCATGCTTACGACTCCTACGCTTGATACCGAAGCTTGTGTGCAGCAGGCAATATGTATAATTGAAGCCGGCGGAGAACTTGTAAGAATAACGGCTCAAGGTATAAAAGAAGCTGAAAATTTGAAGAATATCCATAATCTTTTGAGGATTAAAGGTTATGATACACCTCTGTCTGCCGATATTCATTTCAATCCAGAAGCCGCAATAGTTGCTGCCCGATATGTTGAAAAGGTAAGGATAAATCCGGGTAATTTTGCCGATAAACGAGCTGTTTTTCGTAAAATAGAATACACAGATGATGAGTATGCAAAGGAATTATTTGAGTTGAGACATAAATTCAAAAAATTTTTGGATGTATGTACAGACTACAGAACTGCGATAAGGATAGGTACAAATCACGGTTCGTTATCCGACAGAATAATGAGTCGTTATGGTGATACATCTAAAGGGATGGTTGAAGCTACTATGGAGTATCTACGTATATGTAAGGATGAAAAATTTGATAATGTAGTTATTTCCTTGAAATCGAGTGATTGCAGGGTTATGATAGATGCAGTACGTATGCTTATTGTAGCTATGGATGCTGAGAATATAAAATATCCTATACATCTTGGAGTTACCGAAGCCGGAGAAGGTGAAGACGGGCGTATACGTTCAGCAATCGGTATCGGTACTTTACTAAAAGAAGGTATCGGAGATACAATAAGAGTTTCACTTACCGAACCTCCTGAAGATGAAATTTTAGTAGCACGTCAATTAATTAGTAACTTTAATTTAAAATCGCATGATTATACCATTGACAAAATAGGTGAACGTATAATAGTTACGACCTCTTTTAATGGGAGCGATGAAGATAAACTTAGAATTGCCGCTAATATCGGCGGATTATTTGTTGATCGTAAAGCTACTGATTTAAAGATTATGCCGGAGGATGGTGTTAGTAGTGAAATTGCGGACGAATTGGCTCGCAATATATTACAGGCTGCGGGTGTGCACCGTTATAAGGCAGAATTTATCAGTTGTCCGGGTTGCGGGCGCACGCTTTTCGATTTGCAGGGAGCAGTGGCAAAGGTTAAAGCGGCTTTCTCCGATTTGAAACATCTTAAAATAGCAATTATGGGTTGTGTTGTTAATGGTCCGGGTGAAATGGGTGATGCGGATTACGGATATGTCGGAGCCGGTTATGGTAAGGTGAATCTCTACAAAGGTAGGCAGATGATAAAAGCGGGAGTGTCGGAGAATGAGGCTATTGAGGAGTTGAGAAGATTGATAACCGAATATGAAATAGGTAGCAAAAAGTAAATTATGCGTTTTTTAATTATATTTTTAATTTCATTTTTTGTTCAAAACATTACGGCACAGCCTCCTGTAGCTTTGCGGTTTGACCGTTTTACCCAAAACGAGGGACTTTCCAACAATCACGTTCACTGCATTTTTCAGGATTCACAAGGTTGGATGTGGTTTGGCACCACTTACGGTTTAAATCGTTTTGACGGAAGAAATTTTCGAGTTTTCAAAAATGATTTCAACGATCCGTATTCCCTTTCGGCTAATTTGGTGAGAGTGATTTTTGAGGATAGTCGCGGTATTATGTGGGTTGGTACTGAAAACGGCGGATTGTGTCGTTATGATCGTGAAAACGAACGGTTTTTGCGAAATGAAACCGGAGGGTTAGGAGGAGGTTCCGTCAATGATGTAGTTGAAGACGGAAGCGGAAATTTATGGGTAGCAAGTAGCAGAGGTCTGGTGAAACTCACATACAAAGGAGATGGTAAATTTCAATCGGAATTAGTATCACTTCAATTGCTTTCACCGGATATAAAACGTTTATACCTGAATAAAACTAATCAACAACTTTGGATTGGTACGGAAAGAGGTGTTTACCGCTATGAACTGTTGAGACATAGTCTATTGCATTTGGAACTTCCTAATGAGCAGCACAAGAACGATGAGATATGGGCAATTTACGGTGAAGATAACGGTAAAATATGGATAGGCTCCTATAATGCGGGGCTTTTCTACGTAAACCCTTGGGAAGACCGAATTATGCAGAGTGCATTCAAACCTGAAAAGGACAGGGCAAAAACGGTTAGAGCAATAATCAGAGGTAAGGACGGGAGATTATGGTTGGGCACGCGTGCGGGTTTATATTCTTTAGATATTGATAAATTTGAATATCACAGTCAAGGGGAAGAGGAAAATCGTGGTAATATAAATTCTGTGCTTAGTTTATTTATTGATGCTAAGGGAGATATGTGGATAGGTAGTAGACAAGGAATAAGTTACTTTGTTCAAGAGAAACAGTTTCTAACTTCTTTCACGCCCGGAGGTAAAAAAGGTGATTGTATCAATGACGGAGAGGTTTATGCTTTTCTTTGTGAAGGTAACAACGTTTGGATAGGAACCGAAGTGGGAGGAGTGAATAAACTTGACACAAAAACCAAAACATTTACTTACTACACCTGCCAAAATACCGGTATAGGTTCAAATTGTGTGAAAGCACTTCTTAAAGACGGTAACCAACTTTGGGTTGGGATGTATATGGGTGGTATTTCCGTTTTGGACATTCACACCGGTAAACTTTTACGACAATATTCACATAATTCGGGAAGTGCTAATGAAAATACACTTTTGGATAATCGTATTTGGACACTGTTTAAAGATAAGGACGGAACTATTTGGGTGGGTAATTCACGTGGTTTGCAACAATATGATCGTGCTACCGACAGTTTTATAACTCGTAGTGATATTTTACGCAGTAATCAAGTGAACTGGATAAGTCAGGATACAAATGGAGACTTATGGATAGGTTGTGAAGATGAATTGATTATATATGATATATTAAAGAAAACAATTAAACGTTATTTTCGCAAAACACGTTATATGGCAGAATTTCCTAAGGGTACATATTATGTTACAACAATTGATGGGTTAGGACTTTTTGATAAAGAAAGAGGATTTTATAAGATTTACACGGAGAAAGACGGTTTAGTGAATAATTATACACAGGGAATTTTGCAAGGAAATGATTCGACTCTATGGATTTCAACCACCGGCGGATTGTCTCAATTTGACTTGATTACACGTACTTTTAAAAATTTTAAAGGTAAAGACGGATTACAGGATAATCAGTTCAATTATGGTGCGTATGCAAAAGATAATAACGGCAATTTGCTTTTTGGCGGTATTAACGGTTTCAATGTAATCGCACCGGTTTTGGTAAGAGATAATCGTTATATACCCCCTGTGGTTATTACTGATATGAGAGTTTTCAACGAAAGCGTTAAAATTTCTCCCAGGATGATGAAATTGCGGTATAATCAAAACATGCTTTCTTTTTCTTTCACTGCACTCAATTATGTTATGGCAGAGAAAAATAGTTACAGATACCGTTTGGATGGTTTGGAAAACCGTTGGGTGGATGCCGGTCATATAAATACGGCGACTTATACTAACCTTAAACCGGGTAGTTATGTTTTTCGCGTGCTCGGTTCAAACAATGATGGAATTTGGAACACAAAAGGAGCATCGTTGCACATAGAAATTGTACCGCCTTTCTGGGAAACGTGGTGGTTTTCGACGATTCTTTACATTGTGATAGCATTAATCGTTTTCTTAACGGCACGCTTATATGTATTTAGGCAGACAATGAAGAATCGTCTTGAAATGGAGCATATACAAGCTAAACGAATGCATGAAGTAGACATGCTCAAATTACAGTTCTTCACTAATGTATCACATGAGATACGTACACCTTTAACTCTTATAATTGGACCCATTTCAAAACTTTATAGAGAGATTAAAGACCATGATATTCATGAGCAGTTGAGTATTGTTTATAAAAATGCCAACAATCTTTTGAAATTGGTTAATCAACTTCTGGATTTTCGCAAGTTGGATGCCGGTCAATATCAAATAACATATCAAAGCGGTGATATAGTGCGTTTCCTTTCGGAAATAACCAATTCATTTGAATATTCCGCAAAGGAAAAGGATATTAAACTTTTATTTGAAACAAATAAGGATAAATTTCTCATTGCCTGTGATCAAGATAAGATAGAAAAAATTATGAATAATCTTCTTTCCAATGCTCTGAAATTTACTAACAACGGCGGACAAGTCAATGTAAGTCTAAACATAGGTGAGGATGTTTATGAGATAAAAGTTAGTGACACGGGATTAGGCATGACAAATGATGAATTGCAACGTATTTTCAATCGTTTCTATCGTTCTCCTAATGCAATAACTACAACAGGAACAGGTATAGGTCTTTCGATTACCAAAAGTTTCGTGGAATTGATGGACGGCACTATTGACGTGAAAAGTGAGCATGGTAAGGGTACAACTTTTAGCATATCTCTACCTTTTCAACCTGCCAAAATAGGTCAAACAGATATAGAAGATTATGAAGCGTTTACTGCTCATGACAATATTCTTTTGGTTGTAGATGATAATGAAGACATTCGGTTATTTATAAAGAGTCATTTCAAGAATAACTATAATGTTATTGAAGCTACCAATGGTAAGGAGGGTTATGAAAAAGCAGTAGAAAATGTGCCTGACATTATTATAGCGGATATGCTTATGCCTGAAATGAACGGATTGGAAATGTGTAAGGAATTGAAAAATGATGAGCGCACTTCTCATATACCGATATTAATGCTTACGGCTGTTGTTTCCAAAGAAACCGAGTTGGAGGTACTGCAAAAAGGAGTTGATGATTATATTACCAAACCTTTTGATATTAATATTCTGAATGCCAAAGTGGATAATCTTATCAAGAACCGTCTTTCTCTTCGCGAAAAAATGAAGATAGATTTCATAATGAAACCGGAGAATGTGGTTATAGATTCTCCCGATGATAAATTTCTGAAAAAAGCTGTCGATGTCGTTGAAAAGTTCATGGATGATCCGGAATTGGATATTGAGAAATTCTCGGAAGAAATGGGAGTAAGTAGGATGCAACTTTATCGTAAGTTTGAAGCATTAGCAAACATGACAGTTAAAGAATTTATCAGAGGTATTCGTTTAAAACGTGCAGCGCAACTGTTGGAACAACAAAAACTCACAATTTCGGAGATAGCATGGGCGGTAGGTTTTAAAGATTTGTCCTATTTCCGTAAATGTTTCAAAGAAGAATTCGGAGAAACACCGTCGGAATACATAAAGAGAAGGGAATAGTATCATGCTTTTTTGTTAATTTTGTCCCCGTCCGAAAGGAAATGTATAAGTAGTTTTGGCATATAAACTTGAATAACTATTAATTAAACAATTATAATGAAACGCTATTTATTATCACTCACTTTAGTTGCTTTATTGGCAGCATGTAGCAATAAACCCGAAAAGCCCTATTCCACTTGGATGGCGGATTCCGAAATCACACGTTTCCCGGAATTGTGGCAAGTTGATTTCACAGACAAACCGAAATGGGAGTATACACTTGGTTTGATGGCTCAATCAATTTTTATTCTTTCCGAAACCGATACATCCGCATCCAATAGGGAGAAATATTACAAATATGTAAAAGATTTTGCCGATCAATTTGTGGATTCAAACGGTGTGGTATTGACATACAAATTAAGTCTTTACAATCTCGACCGCATCAATGGCGGTAAATTCCTTTGGCAGATGTGGCATAAAACCGGTGAAGAAAAATATCTCAAAGCAGTGGAAACCCTCAGAAGTCAACTTGACACACAGCCACGCACATCCGAAGGTGGTTTTTGGCATAAGCAGATATATCCCTATCAAATGTGGCTTGACGGCTTATATATGGGAGAACCGTTTTATGCTCAATGTGCACAGGAATTCGATAAATCGGCAGATTTTGACGATGTGATCAACCAATTTCTCATCGTTTATCGACACACTTATGATCCCCGCACGGGTTTAAACTTCCATGCTTGGGACGAAAGTCGCGAACAAGCTTGGGCAAACAAAGAAACCGGTTGTTCTCCGCATGTATGGGGTAGAGCAATGGGATGGTATTTTATGGCTTTGGTGGATGCTTTAGATTATATTCCCGAAGGTCATCCGCGCCGTCATTTGCTGGTTGACATCATTAAAAAAGTCGGTGAAGGCGTTAAAAAAGCTCAGGAACCTTCCAAAAAAGTATGGTATCAAGTGATGGATGAACCTAATCGTGAAGGCAATTATTTGGAGGCTACATGTTCTTCAATGTTTGTTTATTCATTTTTCAAAGCCGTGCGCAAAGGGTATCTCCCTGCCGATCCGTATTTAGAGGTGGCACAAAATGGCTACCAAGGTATATTGGACAATTTTATAAAAGAAGAAAAAGACGGTACGATTTCCTTAACTCGTTGCTGTGCGGTGGCAGGCTTAGGAGGTAATCCTTACAGAGACGGTTCGTTTGACTATTATATCAATGAAAAAATTCGTGATAACGATCCGAAAGGTGTAGGACCTTTTATTCTGGCAAGTGTGGAGGCAGAATCCTTACCGGTCGGTAAATAATAATCTTGAAAAAAGCGACGATGAACCGCCTTGTCTATACCACAAGGCGGTTCATTGCTTCAATGGTGTTTTCCTTGCTACCGAAGGATGTGAGACGGAAATAACCTTCGCCGGATGGACCGAAACCTACGCCGGGCGTTCCCACGATATTATAAGTATTCATCATATAGTCGAAGAATTCCCATGAACTCATGTTGTCGGAAGTTCGCAACCAGATGTAAGGTGCGTTCTTACCGCCGAATACCTTAAAACCGCAGGCATTTAAGCCTTCGCTTATGATCTTGGCATTACCCATGTAGTAGGCAATCATCTTCTTCACTTCTTCCTTTCCTTCGGGTGAGTAGACCGCTTCGGCAGCGCGTTGAACGATGTATGGCGTGCCGTTGAACTTTGTGCTCTGGCGGCGGTTCCAAAGGTGATTTAGAGACACTCCGCCTGCTTTCAATTCTCGTGGCACAATGGTGTAGCCGCAGCGCAATCCGGTGAAACCTGCCGTTTTTGAAAAACTGCGAAATTCGATAGCAGTTTGCTTTGCACCTTTCATTTCGTAGATAGAATGCGGCACGTTCTCCTCTTGAATATAAGCTTCGTAGGCAGAGTCAAACAGAATGAGAATCTTATTATCAAGGGCGTAATCTACCCATTTTTGCAGCACGTCCGCACTCCAAACCGTGCCGGTAGGATTATTCGGCAGGCAGAGATACAGCACGTCCGGACGTTCCTTAGGGAATTCGGGGATGAAATTATTATCCTCAGTACACGGGAGATAAATAATGTTACTCCATTTATTATCCTTAAAATCGCCTGCTCTTCCTGCCATGACGTTGCTGTCCACATAAACCGGATAAACGGGGTCGGTCAGGGCTATGCGGTTAGAGCGGTCGAGAATGTCCGTTATATTTCCGAGATCGCTTTTTGCGCCGTCGCTGATAAAAACTTCGTCCGCCGATATATCTATGCCACGAGCAGCATAATCGTTTTCCACAATCGTTTTTCGTAGGAACTCATAACCCTGTTCCGGTCCGTACCCTTTAAAGGTGGTAGAATCGCTCATCTCGTCCACTGCCTTATGTAAAGCTCCCACAACGGCTTTCGGCAACGGTAGTGTAACATCGCCTATACCAAGTCTGATAATTTTCGACTGAGGATATTTAACCTGAAATTCCTGAACCTTTTTGCTGATTTCGGCAAATAAATAATACTCCGAAAGTTTCAAATACTCTTGATTAATAGAAAACATAGCCCTTAATTATATTCAATTCATAATTCATTTTCACACATTATCCGGATACTCGCCTTCAAAAACGGTTTCCGCAGGTCCCGTCATATAAACGTGATTGTCGTCCGCAGCCCATTCGATTTCCAAGTTGCCACCGTTTAAGACAACGGTTACTTTCCTTTCTGCTTTACCGTTTATAACGGCTGCAACCAGCGATGCACATGCACCTGTGCCGCATGCCATAGTTTCGCCGGTGCCTCTTTCCCAAACACGCATGCGTATACAGTCGGGGGCGAGTATGCTTATAAACTCAACATTGGTTCTTTCTGGGAAAAGCGGATGATTTTCAATGATATTGCCGATTTCCTCAATAGGAAAGATTTCCGGATTGCCGACAAACATAATTGCGTGGGGATTGCCCATTGAAACGCAGGTGATGCGGAAAGTGTCGCCGTTATCTAATTGCAACGGATAATCCACAACCTTTTCGGCATCAATGTTCACAGGTATATTCTTAGCCGAAAGAACAGGTTCGCCCATATCCACTTTCACTTTCGTAACCTTGCCGTTTTCGGGATAAAGCGTTAGATGTTTCATGCCCGCATCGGTTTCGATGTCAATCTCTGTTTTAGTGGTAAGCCCCTTATCGTAAACGTATTTACCTACGCATCTGATGCCGTTGCCACACATAGCGGAGCGACTGCCGTCGGCATTAAACATAATCATTCGGAAATCACCCGTTTTGCCGGGTTCGATATTGATTAATCCGTCGGAACCTACACCGTAGTGGCGATCGCTGATACGTCTGATAAATTCCGGTTTGTGATACTGCGGAGCCACGCCGTAGAAATAAACATAATCGTTGCCCGCACCTTGCATTTTCGTGAAAATCATATACTAATCTAAAATCTTTATAAAAAACTTCTGCAATTTATTCCCATAAACTTGCATTTTCAACCGAAAGCAAAGGTATTAAAAAGAAATCTTGTAACCGAGACAAAACGGCAATAAAATATTGTACAAAAAGGGCTTATTAATTCAATCTTCGTATATTTGCAGGGATAAATTACAAAACTGATTATTAAAACCAATAACCCATGAAATCAAGACTTATATTTCTATTTGTTGTACTACTGTTTGCAGCTTGTGATAAACCTTCTTATAAGGATAATTCCTTGTCGCCTGACAGGCGTGCCGACTTGCTTTTGGAGCAATTGACGTTGGAAGAAAAGGTGTCGCTTATGTTGGATGTTTCAAAACCGGTGGAACGTTTGGGTGTGCTGCCCTACAATTGGTGGAACGAAGCTTTGCACGGAGTGGCACGTTCCGGTTTGGCTACCGTATTCCCGCAGCCTATAGGTATGGCTGCTTCTTTTTCGCCCGAAACGGTTTATGAAGTGTTCGATGCGGTTTCGGATGAAGCAAGGGCAAAAAACAGCGACTATGTTGCTCGCGGAAGTTATGAACGCTATCAGGGATTGACGATGTGGACGCCTACGGTGAATATCTATCGTGATCCGCGTTGGGGCAGAGGAATAGAAACCTATGGAGAAGATCCGTATTTGACAAGTCGTATGGGAGTTATGGTGGTGGAAGGTTTGCAAGGCGGCAACGACGGTAAATACGACAAACTGCATGCTTGCGCCAAGCATTTCGCCGTGCATTCCGGTCCCGAATGGAACAGACATTCATTCAACGCCGAAAACATTAAACCTCGTGATTTGTGGGAAACCTACCTGCCGCCCTTTAAAGCATTGGTGCAGGAAGCGGGAGTTAAAGAAGTTATGTGTGCCTACAACAGTTTTGAGGGTCAACCCTGTTGCGGCAGCGATCAGTTGCTCATACAAATACTGCGTAATAATTGGGGATTTGACGGTATTGTGCTTTCCGATTGTGGTGCTATTTCCGATTTCTTTAATAAATACGGACACCACACATCTCCCGATGCCGAATCGGCTTCGGCTGTTGCCGTGAAAGCCGGTACCGACCTGAATTGCGGTTCGAGCTACAAGGCATTGGTAGAATCCGTAAAGAAAGGATTGATTTCGGAAGAAGAGTTGAACGTTTCTGTGAAACGCTTGCTCAAAGCTCGTTTTGAACTTGGTGAAATGGATGATCCCAAGGACGTTTCTTGGACAAAAATACCTTTATCTGTGGTTGCTTCGGCAGCTCATGATTCATTAGCTCTTAAAGCAGCACGCGAATCTATGGTGTTGCTTATGAACAAAAATAACGCATTGCCTTTGAAACGTGGCGGATTAACGGTTGCCGTGATGGGACCCAATGCCGACGATGCCGTGATGCAATGGGGCAACTACAACGGTCAGCCGCCCTACACGGTTACTATTCTGGACGGCATTAAAGCCTCTCTCGGGGCAAATGACAAACTGATTTACGAACAGGGTTGTGGATTGGTGGAAAGAACGCTGCTGAAAAGCGTTTTTGATTTGTGTAAAACTGCTGAGGGCAAAGGTTTCTCTGCCGAATATTGGAACAATGTAAAACGCGAAGGCAAACCGGTTACCACCGTCCAAGTTGCTAATCCCTTTAATTTCTCCACATCGGGTGCAACGGTGTTTGCTCCGGGCGTAAATCTCACCGATTTCTCCGCAACCTACACCTCCGTTTTCACACCCATAGAAAGCGGAGAAGTGATTTTTGAAATACGTGCCTACGGTTCGGGTCGCTTGCGTGTGAACGGAGAAGAAGTTAAATCATTTGTCAACATGCACGGTTCACGAGGTGTTGCCTACAGTCTAAATGTGAAAGCAGGTGAAAAATATGATATAGAACTTGACTTTGAATACCTTCGTAGCGATGCTCAACTATCTTTCGACCTCGGATTTAAGAAAAATGTAGACATCAGGCAATCCGTGGCACGAGTGGCAAAAGCAGATGTGGTTGTATTTGTGGGCGGCATCTCTCCGAGCCTCGAAGGCGAAGAAATGGGAGTGAACCTACCCGGTTTCAAAGGAGGTGACCGCACGGATATTGAACTGCCGGCTGTTCAGCGTGAACTAATAACGGCTTTGCGCAAAGCGGGCAAAAAAGTGGTGTTAGTCAACTGTTCCGGTTCTCCCATTGGTTTGGAACCCGAAACCAAAACCTGCGATGCCATCCTGCAAGCGTGGTATCCGGGGCAAGCCGGCGGTAAAGCCGTTGCGGAAGTTTTGTTCGGCGACTACAACCCTTCCGGAAAATTGCCGGTAACCTTTTATAAAAACGTATCCCAACTTCCGGACTTTGAAGATTATAATATGACGGGACGCACCTATCGTTATATGGCTCAACAACCTCTTTTCCCGTTTGGCTACGGACTTAGTTACACGACATTTGAATACGGTCGAATAGCAATGGATAAAAATGAAATCTCTGTCGGAGAACCATTGAAATTGAGTGTCGACGTAACAAACACAGGTAGCACTGACGGTGCGGAAGTTGTGCAGGTGTACCTCAGAAAACAGGGCGACACCGACGGACCGCTAAAAACACTGCGTGCTTTTAAACGTGTTAATGTCCCCGCCGGAACAACGGTGAAAGTCGACCTGCGTTTGGATGAAAAAGAATTGGAATGGTGGAACGAAACCGCTCAGGAAATGAAAATAACCGCCGGCACATACGAACTAATGCTTGGCAGCAGTTCCCAATCATCCGATTTGCAAACAACAACCTTTGCGATAAAATAAACGGTTAATTTGCCTGTTTTGGCGTATGCATCCTACGTCAAAACAGGCAATACTCGCCACTACATGGGGGAATTGCATGACTGCGAACCTGCTTTCTAAGGGTTTATACATCAAAAAAAGGACTTTTTATAGCAAGTTTAATGCTTTTTTGGTGGAGTTTAAAGTCGACTCTTTTTTGTCTAAACCCGACTCTTTTTGCTTTAAAGTTTCTATATTGAAGGTAGCATGCCCCATTGTTGTTTGTCCCGACAATGGGTTGCAACCCATTGTTAATTGCGACGCCTCCTACGGAACTGCTCTTATGTGAAACGAATCACTCGGAATATGTAAAGTGAAAACCTCCAAATATGTAAAGTGAAAGTCTCGGAATATGTAAAATAAAGCATTACCTTTGCGGAAACAATGAATGATACAACTATGGCATATCTTCCGAGAATAACCGATGTAGAACTGGAGCGCAAGCTCTCTTCTTCGGGTGCGGTGCTTATACGTGGACCGAAAGCGTGTGGCAAAACAGAATCTGCAACACAGTTTGCCCACAGTATTTTGCAGATGGATCAAGATCCGCAAGTACCTGCGTTGATGGGCGTGGATCCGAAGCGTCTTTTGCTGGGTGAAACTCCGCGCCTCATAGATGAATGGCAAGTTCAGCCCGAAATTTGGAACTACGTCCGCCATGAAGTTGACTACCGCAAACAGGAAGCGCAGTTCATACTTACCGGTTCGGCAACGCCCGAAAAGAAAAATAAATCGGAAGCAGAGACTAAGATGCACTCCGGAGCAGGGCGATTTACCAAACTTGATATGCGCACCATGTCGTGGCAGGAGTTGGGATTTTCAACCGGTAAGATTAGTCTTGAAAAGCTATTCAACGGTGAAAAGATAAATATTATTGACACGTCGATGGATATAGAACAAATCGTTGAACGTATCATAATCGGAGGTTTCCCTGCGTTAATAGGCAAAAAACTACAGGCGGCAATGGATTTAAACAGGGCTTACGTTGATTTGTTGGCTGAAGTTGATATTAGTCGCGTTCCCGAAATTAAGCGCGACCCGATAAAGGTTCGTGCCTTGTTGCGCTCATTGGCTCGAAATACGGCTACGCTTGCCGAAATCAAAACATTCGAAGCCGACACAGGTATTTCACGCCCTACTGTCTATGATTACCTTAGTGCGCTTGAACGCTTGATGATAGTAGAAGACCAACCGGCATGGGATGCCCATCTGCGCTCATCCGCTTCTTTGCGAAAAACTCCCAAACGGCACTTTACCGATGTCTGTTTGGCTGTGGCGGCACTCGGTGCAACAAAAGAGTCCCTGCTTGCCGATATGAAATATACGGGATTCCTTTTTGAATCACTGGCTATACACGAATTAAGAGTTTACGGACAAGCCATCGATGCAAAGGTATATCACTACCACGACTCGAATAATTTAGAAGTCGATGCCATTGTTCAAAAATATAACGGCGATTGGAGCGCATTCGAGATAAAGTTAGGTATCGGGCAAATCGACGAAGCGGCAGCAAATCTGCTCAAACTCGCATCTGTGGTGGATGCGAGTAAATCATCTGCTCCGAAATCACTCAACATCATCACCGGCACGGGCATCAGTTACACCCGCACCGACGGAATAAATGTTATTTCGCTTGCTTCGTTGGGGATTTAATATATCGTTATCATAAAACAAAACTCCCTCGCCTGAAAGGCGATATTTGCATAACCGCAGTGTCAAGCAAAGCGTTGCCTACGGAGTTACCTCGCTGTCCTCAGCGAGTCCCTCACTGTCTTCAGCGAGTCTTTCGCTGTCCTAAGCGAGCCTTTCACTGTCCTCAGCGAGTCTTTCGCTGTCTTCAGCGAGACTTTCGCTGTCTTAAGCGAGACTCTCGCTGTCTTAAGCGAGCCTTTCGCTGTCTTAAGCGAGACTCTCACTGTCTTAAGCGAGTCTCTCACTGTCCTAAGCGAGCCTCTCACTGTCCTCAGTGAGCGACTCGCTGTCTTAATTTAGCAAACAACGGACGGACATGCCGATCGACTTATGGCGGATATTACGGTAGGTTGAAGACGAACTAACGTACAGAGCCCGGTCCCACGCACTGGAAGAATCATACTCTGATGACGACCACCATAATCCGTACGTACCAAAGTAGCTACCCCAAATACCACCCGGAAGACCGCTCCACCCGGTACTGTTAGTTCCATTCATTGTTTCACTCTTTAACTTTGAACCGTAACCCGAGTCGCGACTCCAATGATCTCCGCTGCTATTTACCGAATTCTCAGGCATCCCAATAGATCTCTCCAAAGTCTTAAAATCCCCATCGCTCGGAACATGCCAACCGTCAGGACATATACCCTGAACATGATCACTACCGTCAGTAGCGTATTTTATATCGGTTGTATTTTCTCCATAAACAGTTTCCCACCAATTATAAAGTCCTCCGTAAGTATCACAATTACTTTCATTATTATCATAGCATGTCCTTTGAATACCCGCAGTATTTTGTGTACTTGTCCCTCCATTTACACACTCGCCTATATTCATATTCTTTGCCATCCAACACTGCTCGCCGATTTCTACTGTGGGATAAGATTGACCATCGCGAGAATCTTTAAAACAATCGCCACACTTAGCAAATGATTTGTTGAGATTTGTTACGTTAACACTCAAATCGGCTGTGCTCACACAACCTGCTACTGCCACTTCACATTCCACAGTTACGGTGCCTTCCGTTCCATCCGTGAAATCACTGTAAGAAGTCGTGTACTTTGCCCCTGTTTTTGTGCCCGTTTGAGTTATCCACGTGAAAGTAGGTGTGCTTGAAGTGTAAGGGACACTTGCCGTTACTGTTGAGGTAATACCGCAATTAAGCGTTGCGCTCGCCGAACTAAGCGAAATAGTAAGATTAGGTACAGTTGTTGAAACCTCAGTCGTTGTAGCTTCGCCCAAAGTCGTGATAGCTTTGCGTTTGAATTTGAATATCCGGCTCGCTTCGGTGAAACTTGCCGGTACATAAGTCAACGATTCCGAAACAGCATCCGGAACTAATTCCCAAGCAGCCGACCCTTTCTGCACATACCAAACGTAGGTTATCCTCATGTTCATTGCCACGCCGTTCCACGTTAGGCTTCCATTTACGCTATCCCTAACATTAATCCCATTCGTACAGCCTGTCGAAACTTTAATTATGCCCGCATCAACTGCCACGCTTCCGCCAAACGTATGCACGGCTCTAAAACCCATTGTGCTGTCCCTTTTGTCTGTAACGGTGCTGTGGGTTCTGTCCGAAATTCTCAACTCATCCGTGTTTGCAGTTGCAAAACTGCCGCCCTTAACAATAAACGAAGACATTGCATTGGGCCAAATACTCGTGGAAATATCGGAAGTTGCGGCAGCCGTGAGTTCACCGTTTCCGTGAGAATCATAAATGTTGGAAGTGTTGAAATAGCTTCCGGCATCAACGGAATAGCAAATCTCCGCCACATTGCCGCTCATTTCCATCAAACCCCAAAACGTCGCTCCCGCCTGCGCCTGCGTAGAACTCGAAGTGCCGAAACTCGCACTGCGAACAGGTCCGAAATCAGGATTATTATAGTTAACATTAGTCGCCGCCGAATTCGGTTTCTCACTAAATGTGCCGAGGTTCAACAATCCTGTCTGTGCATTCAAACCGTTCAAACTGCTTGCCGAGTTCCAAACGTACTCGCCTGCAACAACTTCCTGCGGATACGGCTTTCTGCAAGCCTTTTCATATTCCAACTCACTCATCGGACGCAAACAAGCCCAATCACAATAAACCAACATATCAATAGGAGTGAGGTAATTACATGCTATGCACTGACCGTCGTCCTCTCCAAAATAAGGTGCTACGGGATTAAGATTGCAACCGAAAATCGCAGGCTGACTCGAAGTGTTGGAAAGCACACAAATACCATTGCGATAGCTTGGCTGTAACTTATCGCCGAAAACGTACTCACCGGCTTTTAATTCGTCAAGATTGTTGCCGATGCGTGCCTTTTGTTGAGCACGGGTGAGAGTGTTGAGGAAACCCACATATTGCTCCTGACTCACTTCATATTTCATGCAGTAGAAGCCCTTATATCCTTTGGGGAAAGTAGCAGGTAAATTTCTCACCGCACCGACAGTGCCGGCAGTAACGGGATAAACACTCAACGCATCTTCGCTGTTCACGGCAATCGGTGCACCGATACTGTTGCCAAGACGATTAGGCGTTGCTCCGTCGCCAAGGTAATAACCGCCATAAGGGATGTAGACCATCTCTATTGCCTGAAACGAAATGAAAACGTTATTTTTATTGATATCCTGTTCGGTTACACTACTGAGATTCACCAACGGAACTTTGATAGTAAACGTTTGATTATTAACTTTTCCACCACCATTGCCGTCACGCATAAGGAACAAACCGCCCGCATTATTGGCATTGATGTTTCCCGCATCATAAGTGAAGCCCGGAGGCATTATATGACCTGTGGGTGAAAGCTTTAAATGATTCCATGCACCTTTGGCACCCTTGCTGTACTTACCAAAAACCCAAACAGCATCCCAGTTAAATTCATCTCTCCACGAATTGTCCCAAGATAATGAGATTGAAATCACTACCGTGTCGCCGTTTACAACAACATCCGGTTTTGAATTAAATCTCACATTATTCCCAAAAACACCTGTGCTCAGCAGAATACAAGCACAAATTAAGATCTGCGAAAAAGGATTCTTCCCAAATCCTTTTCTCTTTTTTGTTTTTTCCACGTCCATTTTATACATACGTTAAGCGTTTGAATATATACCACTTTATTTTATTCAAAGCAATTGATTTTCCTGATTTTTGCAAAGAAATCATTGCGCCCCGCAATGTTAAACATTTTTTAATTATAAAACAAATTTCAAAATATGTTTATTCTTAATTTAACCATTCCGCCACCTACCGGCAGCGTTGCTTCTCAGCAACCGTCATTTTCCGTTACGCAAAAACGAATACCTTTCAATAAATATTGGTCTAATGGTCAAAACTGAGGATGAAATGACCTCAAAATCACTTAATGGTCAAAAACTTCTTCCGAACACTACTATGCATGCAACGCCCCTACGATGAAACCTATCTAAAAAATTAGCCCCCGCTACAAGTAAATGTAACGGGGGCTATTTTCTAACTTAATTAATTTCAGGCAGTTTTTAACCTTCCTTATTATTCTTCTAACAACCAATCTATTATATTTCTTTTCTGTATCCCTTTGTACGTTGTTGCAGGTTCAACATCGGTAGTTAATAAAATTCTGCGGTTAAAATCGTTTACCAATTCAAACGGTCGTATTTCACGCTCAAACGTACTATTCTCTTTGGTTGTCCAAGCCACTTGTATATATTCGGTTTCGTTTTGGGGCGTTCGTATCACAAAATCAATTTCTGTATTGTCTGCTTTGCCAATATGCACGCTATTTCCTCTTCGTAGGAGTTCCAAGTAGACAATATTCTCGAGATTATGTCCTAAATCCTGACTGATTTTGTCTCCGAGAAAATATTTTTTCAATCCCAAATCAACAGTGTAATATTTCTCTTGTGTTTGCAAAAGCCCTTTTCCTCGCAAATCAAAACGCCGTACTTTGTAGAACATATACGATTCAACAACGGCATCAATGTAATTTGCTACGGTATGGTGTGAAATTGCAATATTATTATTCGTTTTCAGATAGTTGGCGATTTTCTTGGTGGTAATGACCGAACCGACCGAGTCGAAAAGAAACGAAAGTGTTTTGTTAAAATTGTCTTCATTTTTCCATTTATTACGCACCAAAACATCTTTTTGAATAATGTTTTGAATAACATCAAGAATGTAATTTCGTATCATATTTTCGGGCAAATCGAAAATTCCCGGCATTCCGCCCGTGTCCAAATATTTGGCAAACAACAAATCGGTGCGCGAAATATCCGTTTGTGTCAAAAGATATTCTTTGAACGAAAACGGCAAAACATGAATGGAAATGTAACGCCCCGTTAGTAAAGTACCGAGTTCACTTGAAAGCAAATAAGCATTGGAGCCGGTAACATAAACATCAATGTTTGGTTTGACATAGAGTCCGTCCACAAGACGTTCAAATTCTTTAACTTGCTGTATTTCGTCAAGAAAAACATAGCACCGCTTGTTTGTATCCAACCGATTAACAATATCATAATACAAAGCATCAAGATCATTCAAGTATTTGCGATTTTCGTAATCTTCAAAATTGAGGAATATAATTTGATTTTCTTTCACGCCATCGGTGCGCAAATAATCTCTAAACATTTGCATTACGGTTGATTTTCCGCAACGTCTAACGCCTGTAAGCACTTTAATCAGGTTTTTATCCCGCAACGCTTTCAGCGTGTCCATATAATCTTTTCGTTCGATCTGTATCATAATACTTTATATTATAGCCCAAACTTTCTGTTTTTAATAAGTTTGGGCTGTAAAAATACTGATTATTTTAGAAATCGGAGCAAAACATATATATTTCTTTTGGAAGAGAAAAAATGAATCAAAAGAGTAAACTTATTTTAGGATAAGACTACGATGAAACCTATCTAAAAATTAGCCCCCGCTACAAGTAAATGAACGGGGGCTATTTTCTAACTTAATTAATTTAAAGGCAGTTTTTAGCCTTCTGTTTTTGTATTATAATCCACTTGGGTTCTGTACGATGTTCGGATTAATCGAAGTGGAAACATACGGGAATGGGAAATACTCATGCTTACCGGGTATAAAACCTGTTGTACCTTGGTTAGGATTGCTATACTCAACGTAGATACGATGTTTCGGCTCTCCTTTGGTGAAGAATGCATCATAAGCAGTAGGTATATTTTTACCATTATTCACAATACCTTGCGTATTACCCCAACGTACCATATCCGGGAAGCGAACACCTTCAAGCCACATTTCGTAGCTCTTTTCGTTCTTTACTTCATCCAATGTAAGTGAAGAAGATATATGAGCCGAGCCTGCACGCGTTTGAATATCTCTAAGACACTGGAGACCGAGACCGTCAGAGTCGCTGGTTTGTGCACAAGCTTCTGCATACATCAATAAAACTTCTGCATAACGGAAGATAGTGAGGTTCTTGAAACCATACCAACCCATTTCGTTGTCCTCAGCCCAAGGAACGAACTTGTTAGCAAAATATTTATCAAATCCGTAAAGACCTGTAGGGTCTTTGATACCAATTTGATCAGATGTTTCAAGCTCTTCGCGAGTCAAACCTGCACCGCCGTTCCATGCTATCTCGTAGAGGAATTCCTCATCTGTGAGGAAAGTAGCTTTACGACGAGGAGAATCTCCATCGTTAGCCAACATACGTTCGGCAAAATCCTTACGAATAGAGTGAGCACCCCAGCCATCAACTCCAATAAACGAAGGACGAGTAGCCAACTTGTCGGTACGCCAGTTCCAGCACTGAATCCACATCCAAGATGTACGCTGAATCTTATTGTCCCAGTCGCCGACAGCCGGATTATTAATCACGTTAGCTTGGAAAATCATTTCTTCGCAAAGGTCTCCCGATGCGTGAAACAAATTTGCCCAACGATTAGCAGGAACGAGTTCGTACTTATCTGATTCGATCACTTGTTTGAGATTTCTTTTTGCGCCTTCATAGTCCCCTTTAAAGAGGCGAGCCTTACCGGCTACTGTGAGAGCGAATCCCTTAGTTACCTTAGAAGGACCTACCTTATCCTGCGGATTGGCACGTTCATCAAGGACGCCAACTACAGCTTCCGCTTCTGTTGCACACCATTCCAAAAGCCCGTCATGTCCACCTTCGTAGTTCCCGGGTTTGTCGGTTCCGGTAAGAAGGTGATCAACCAATGGAGGGCAATCCCAACCAATAGCGAGCATCAGATAAGACCAAGCACGAAGTGTGCGAGCTTCACCACGAACTCTTTCCTTAGTAGGTGATTCACCACTAAGATTGTCGAGAATAAGATTACAATCGTAGATCACACCATACAAGCCCAAATATGCATTCCTGATAACTTCGTTCTGCGAGTCGTAACGGAATTCGTTGAGCTGTGCCATGTAATCGTTGTCACCATAAAAGTTACCTGCTGCCAACATATCATCACCCGCTTCATTGAAAAGAACGGGAAGAGCTACATAAATACCCTCATTACCGGCAATGTTCAAACAAAATGACTGGTAGAGGTTGTTGATTGCGTTCTGTGCATCATCATCGGTCTTATAGAAATTGTCAGCCGAGATAACACCCTTCTGGTCAATGTCGAGACGACCCTCGCAAGCACCGAAGAGCAATGCTGCACCTAAAAGGGAAAATATTATTTTTTTCATAATCAATATACTTTTTTTTAAATTTTCAATAGAGCTATCTCAATTAAAAGGCAATACTTGCACCGAATGTGAACTTCTTCATAGTGGGGAAAGTTCCGATATCGAAGCCGGCACCACCATTATTAGAAGTTGTTGCGGTTTCCGGATCCATACCCGGGTACTTAGAGATCGTGAAGAAGTCATCCAAACTTACGAAAACGCGTAGGTTCTTGACAGCCACTTTTTCAGTGAGTTCTTTAGGCAAGGTATAACCCAATTGGATCTGTTTGAACTTGAAGTAAGCACCGTTGAACATTGAGGCACTTGAACTCCAGAAGTTATTATCCGTAGCAACCTTTGCGGGATCCGGCATAGATTTACCGCTACCGGGTCCTGTCCAAGCATTGTCCATATAGTACTTCAAAGAGTTACGCATCGGACTATCTGCACGATAAAGAATGTTGAAGATCTTATTACCTGCAACACCGGTACCGAATACAGAGAAGTCGAAGTTCTTATATTCAAGGTTAATAGTGATACCGTAAGTAAGTTTCGGAATAGCACTACCGATATCCGTCAAATCCTCATCCGACAATTCTGAAGAAGATACGATGTTACCTTCCTTATTGCGGAACAGAGGTGCTCCTGTTTCTTTGTCAACACCTGCATAGTCGTATGCACGGAAATACCAAATAGCGTGACCTTTCTCAAAAGCAGTACTTACTTTATTGTTTGTACCGTCTACACCACCTTGAGCTGCAGGGATGCGAGGCATATCTTTGTTTAGATAAGTAACCTCGTTCTTCAAAGTAGAGAAATTACCGGCAACGCTATATCTGAGGTCGCCGATACGGTCTCTCCAATTGAGTTCAACTTCAAGACCTTGATTGTTTATTTTACCGGCATTATCTACATATGATTGTGTGGTTACTTCCGGAGACAATGGTACATTTGTAACAAGAAGATCTTTAGTAGTCTTGTTATAATAGTCGATACCCACTGTCAAACGGTCGTTTAAGAAACGCATATCAAGACCTAAGTCAATCTGTTCGGATGTTTCCCATGTAAGATTGGGGTTTGCATAACCGTTGGGATAAGAACCGTAGTTTAGCGTAGCATCATTTCCATATTGATACCAAGCAGCATTGTAGTTGATCGGCGATTGATATGGGTAACCACTTAGCACGTTGATGTTACCGTTGCGACCCCAAGAAGCACGAATCTTAGCGAAAGATAAAACATCGCTATTAACATTGTCCTTGAAGAATTTCTCATTGCTGATTGTCCAACCTGCCGAAACAGAGGGGAATTTACCCCAACGCTTGTTAGCCGGAAGTTTCGACGTATCAAATGCGTCGGCACGATAGTTGAATTGCACACTGTAACGGTTATCGTAATTATAGATCAAACGACCAAAGTAGGAAATACTTGTAGCATTACCCGGCGCATTACCGATGTTCTTTGTCGTTGTCGAAGCTGAATTCACATAGTCAACATATCTAAAGTTAGCGGCATCACCGGAAAGAATCTTGTTGCCACCCGTACCGGTAGCACCGGCTGTTACATTGTCCCAACGATTTTCGATATATGACATACCGACCATTGCACCCACATTGTGCTTATCGAAAGACTTATTGAAGTTTGCAAAGTTTTCCCACTGAAGATACTGACCATTGTTAGCAGTAGCATTAATTGAATAGTCCGTAGCATTAGCCTGACCGTTCAGATAATATGGTGAGGCATATTCATGAGAATTATTCTGAGAAAGGCGATAAGAAACGCGAGATGTGTACACGAAACCTTCGATGGGAGTGAAATCAATATAGGCTGTTCCGCGAACGGTGTAACCTCCATTGGTTGCATCACGGCGATCGCGTTGCAGGAGAGGGTTACCGTTATCGTCCTTATAAAACTTTGAAGTAGCGTAATACTTGCCGTTAGGAGCTCTGAGGATGGTTGAAGGATTCGTATTCCATTGTGTCTTCATATCCGTCGTGAAATCGTCAATACTATCAAAATACACCGGAGTAAGAGGATCAAGCATAAGAGCCGGAGCCAACATAGAACCATAAGCACTTGATTGAGTAACGCTACGAATAAACCATTTTTCAATAGAAGTGTTAGTACCTACCTTAATCCAACTATACAATTTATAGTCTGCATTAAGTTGACCGGTATAACGGGTGTAAACATCCTTTTTGCCGCGTACAATACCATCATTATTAACGTAGTTTAAAGAAGCGAAGAAATGACCTTTGTCATTACCGTCTTGGAAAGTAAGAGAGTGCTGAGTTGCCCAGCTGTTGCCGAATACTTCCTTTACCCAATCGGTATTTTGAGGATTGTCATAGTCAACACCATTAGCCTTAGTAAGAGTTACCATGTCGAAACCGGACAATTCCTTGTATCTAATCCAGTCTTTTGCACCGAAAAGTTCAGGAGTTCTACCAAGACTCTGGTTGATAGCTTTAAAAGAGTAAGTGATTTTTGGACTTCCATCCATTCCGTTACCTGTCTTTGTTGTAACAAGAACAACACCGTTACCGGCTTCAGCACCATAAATAGCAGCCGAAGCAGCATCCTTCAGAATCTCTATAGACTCAATCATAGAAGGATCCAAATACTGGATGTTGTCAACTTTCAAACCATCGACGATCAAAAGGGGCCCGAGGTTACCTGAGTTAGACGAATAACCGCGAATACGGATTTGAGCACCTGTACCCGGAGCACCGGATGTGTTCAAAATTTGAACACCGGCAGCTTTACCTTGAAGGGCAGCAGCAGCATCACTCGTAGCGAGACTCTTGATTTCGTCTGCGTCTACAGAGGCTACAGCACCGGTTAAGTCGCTCTTACGCTGAACACCGTAACCGATAACCACAACCTCATCAAGAGATTTGGCATCATCCTGCAATACAATATTAAAATTAGTATTGCCGTTTAAAGTAACTGTTTGACTCTCATAACCAATGAATGAGATAACAAGTTTGCCTTTTGAAGAAACGTTCAACGAGAAATCACCGTTAGCATCGGTAATCGTACCGTTTTGTGTTCCTTCTTCAAGGACAGTAGCACCAATTAATACCTCTCCCGTAACATCTTTAACATTACCGGTAACGGTAACGTTCTGAGCATACGTGAATAAAGGGATTAAAAACAACATAAACAAAAGCCCTAAAGGCTGAAAACAATTTTTTTTCATAAAAACCATTCGTTAATTTAATTTAAAAATTGATAAACTCTGTTTTTCATGATGCAATGATAGTCTAAGTTTCGTGCACTTCTAAGAAATTTGTGTTACATTAACATTGTCAGACGTAACATCACCTTGTTATTCGTAACAAAAACTGCTTCTATTGTAACATGAAATCGTTTGCGCTGGCGGTTTTGGTAGATATTTCTTTACGGAAACCTATTTTATGCAAAGAAGATACTCCCTCTTAATATTATTTAACTTTATTTAAGATGGTTGTGTATCAACTATTTCGACATATATTTGTCGTTCTTCGTTGCTCATATTTTATGACGACTACGGTAATATTTACATAAAAACAACAAAAACGCTTATCAGAGAGCAAAACTTGTCTACTTGTATGGAAATTGAGTGGCAATATTCCCAAACTTGGGAATTATAACATCCTTTCGGCAAATCTCGCCGGCAAATAATAAAATCGATTTTTGAATAAAATAAGGATAATCATATACTTCTAACGAAAAGATATTAATACCAACAACACATTGATATTTTTGCCTTTTTAATTCGTTGAATTAAAAATTGTTACCTTTGTAGTGCGCAAATCAGTTATTCCGGTGCGGATTTGCGCATTATGAAGTTAATTAATTGTGTTGCAATAATATGATGTATGTAAATAGAACTATTTCGGAGAATATTTTAAGCATATCTAATACGTTTAAGGTGCTTTTAATAAACGGAGCAAGGCAAATCGGCAAAACGACTTTGCTAAAGCATCTGTCGGAACATAACAGAAAGTATGTTACGCTTGATAATCCTACCGATCTCTTACTTGCTAAAACAGATCCCAAAGGCTTTTTTGATATTTATTCGCCACCTGTGGTTATTGATGAAATTCAATATGCTCCGGAACTTTTCCCATATATCAAAATGATAGCCGACAATACGCAGGAAACCGGACTGATTTGGCTCACAGGATCTCAACAGTATAATATGATGCAAGGCGTGTCGGAATCATTGGCAGGACGAGTGGCAATAATAGACTTATTCGGGTTTTCAATTTACGAAACGGAACAAATGGCTTCAGAACAAAAACCATTTTCACCGGTTAATAAACCGATGAATATACTTAAATCAAAAAACGTCAGCGACACCTTCAAAATTATTTGGCAAGGTTCATTTCCGGCTGTGATAAATCTTGATGCAACAACCCGTAGAACTTTCTACGATTCATATATAAGAACTTATATAGAAAGAGACGTTAGACAAATAATAAATATCGGAAATGAAGTGGCGTTTATTACCTTTATGAAGGTGATAGCTGCAAGAACGGCACAGCAACTCAATATTGAAGATATTGCACGCAATGTAGGTATCGCAACGGGAACAGTGAGAAACTGGCTTTCGGTTCTGAAAACTTCCGGACTTGTCTATATGTTGCAACCATATTTTAAAAACACAACAAAACGCCTAACTAAAACGCCTAAACTTTACTTCGTTGACTCCGGACTTGCAGCCCACCTCGCAGGTTGGACAACTCCCGAAGCCCTTGAAACAGGAATTTCGGCAGGAGCGTTTTTTGAGACTTTTGTGGTGGCTGAAATACTAAAATCTTACTACCATAACGGAGAAACTCCGCAATTATACTTTTACAGGGATGATAAAGGGAAGGAAATTGACCTGTTAATCTATCAAAACGGGAAATACTATCCCATCGAAATCAAGAAACATTCAACACCGTCCTTATCTGATATTTCTGCATTTAATATATTAGCCAAAACGGAAGAACTCGGTGAAGGTTGTGAAATTTGTTTGACTAATGAAGTACAACCTTTGTTACCAAGTGTAAATGCAATATCAATATGGAACATTTAAAAAGAGGAGCCGTTTTTCAACGAACTCCTCCCCTTTCAATCCATTAAAATACATTTTAAGCTTACCAGCCCAAAACGTATGCGAACATTAGAGGCGCAACGATTGTGGCGTCGGACTCTACGATAAATTTAGGCGTGTCAATGTCGAGCTTGCCCCAAGTTATTTTTTCGTTGGGCACCGCTCCGGAGTAAGAACCGTAGGAAGTGGTGGAATCGGAAATCTGGCAGAAATATGCCCAGAAAGGAACGTCTTCCCATCCTAAATCCTGATACATCATGGGCACTACACAAATCGGGAAATCGCCCGCAATACCGCCGCCTATTTGGAAGAAACCTACGCCGGCACCGCCTGAGTTGGCACGATACCATTCTGTTAGAAATATCATAGTTTCTATACCGCTTTTCACGGTTGACGCTTTCAATTCGCCTTTGATAACGTGGGCGGTGAATATATTACCCATTGTGCTGTCTTCCCAACCGGGCACCACTATCGGTATGTTTTTTTCACATGCTGCGAGAACCCAACTGTCCTTAGGGTCAATGTCGTAGTATTGTTCGAGTTCACCGCTTTTGATGAGTTTATACATAAATTCGTAGGGCAAATACCTTTCACCTTTGCGGTCGGCATCCAACCATACCTTTAATATATGTTTCTCCAAACGGCGAAAAGCCTCTTCTTCCGGGATACAAGTGTCGGTAACACGATTAAGATGGTTATCAAGCAATTCTCTTTCCTGCACGGGAGTCAAATCACGATAATTAGGCACTCTTTTATAATGGGAATGTGCCACAAGATTCATTATATCTTCTTCGAGATTATTTGCTGAGCATGAAACGATGTGAATTTTGTCTTGACGAATCATTTCGGCAAGCGACAAACCAAGTTCAGCCGTACTCATTGCTCCTGCCATTGCAAGCATCATTTTACCGCCTTTGTCAAGGTGAGCCTCGTAGGCTTTGGCAGCATCCACCAGCGATGCCGCATTAAAATGGCGGTAGTGGTGAGTGATAAATTGTGAAATAGGTCCTTTATTCATCCTGTTTATAGTTTAAGTTTTAAATATTCTGAAAACGCATGCTTAATATTTGATATATCAGTTTGGAAGCAAGAAAATCCGACGCCTTAGTGTTTTCGTTGGGACAAAGTTCCACAACATCCAAACCTATTATATTATGTCTTTCATTTATCAACTTCAAAAGATTAATCACATCGCGATAAGCCAAACCGTCGGGTTCTGGTGTTCCGGTTGAAGGAACGTAAGCCGGATCAAATACATCCAAATCAATAGTTACATAAACGTCATCACGCAATTTTTCGGAAACATGATACATCCACACCGGCGATTCCTTAATAATATGAGCATAAAACACTCTTTCGGGATCAATGTTTTCCTTTTCGGATATGTCGGAACTACGAATACCGACCTGTGCCACCGTTGCAAGTTCCTTAGCACGTGCCATCACACAGGCATGGTTATAATCGGAATCTTCATACGTGCTTCGCATGTCGGAATGTGCATCCAACTGCAAAACGGAAAAGCTGTCGTAGTGTTTTGCAAACGCCTTGAATGCTCCTATACTAACGGAATGTTCGCCGCCGAGTAGCACGGGAAATTTACCGTCTTTCAACACTTCGTCAACGACCGTTTCAACTACATCAACCATAGCTTCGGGTGATGACTTTTCCGTAACGGCAGGTAAAGTTGCTATTCCTTGTAGATACACTTCGGAATCGGTTTCAATGTCGTAGAGTTCCATGTTGGCTGATGCTTCCAGAATTGCATCGGGTCCCTTGTCGGCACCTTTTATCCATGTGCTCGTGCCGTCATAAGGAACGGGTATAACCGCAATCTTAGCCTTTGCATAATCGGTTTGCACCTCATCTAATCCACCGTAATTTTTTTCCATAATTTATTAATCCAATTTAAGCACGGCAAGGAAGGCTTTCTGGGGCACTTCAACGTTACCGATTTGTTTCATTCGCTTCTTACCTTTTTTCTGTTTTTCCAACAGTTTACGCTTACGGGTGATGTCGCCGCCGTAGCATTTCGCTGTTACGTCTTTACGCACGGCTTTTATAGTTTCTCTCGATATGATTTTAGCTCCTATAGCCGCTTGCACGGCAATATCAAACTGTTGACGCGGTATTAGTTCTTTCAGTTTTTCGCAAATTCGTTTTCCGAAACTGTAAGCATGATCAATATGTATTAAGGCGGAAAGCGCATCCACCATTTCGCCGTTAAGCAGAATATCAAGCTTTATAAGATTGGCACGACGATAGTCAATGCGGTAGTAATCAAAAGAAGCGTAGCCGCGCGAAATACTTTTCAACTTGTCGTAGAAGTCAAACACAATTTCGCCCAAAGGCATTTCAAAGGTTAGTTCCATTCGGTTGCCCGTGTGGTATTGTTGATTTATTAGAACGGCACGTTTATTCAAACAGAGCGTCATAATGGAGCCGATATAATCGGAAGGTGTGATTATCTGAGCACGTATGAACGGTTCTTCTATATAGTCAAGTTCCGTCGGCGAAGGCATGTCGGAAGGATTGTGCATTTCATATTCCTTTCCCTTAGTGGTATGGGCTATGTACATAACGTTTGGCACGGTAGTGATTACGTTCATGTCAAACTCCCTGTCCAAACGTTCCTGCACTATTTCCATGTGCAACATTCCAAGAAAGCCGCAACGGAAACCGAAACCGAGCGCAGCCGATGATTCCGGTTCAAATGTAAGCGAGGCATCGTTGAGTTTCAACTTTTCAATAGCGGTGCGCAAATCTTCGTAATCTTCCGAGTCTACGGGATATATTCCCGCAAATACCATCGGTTTGACTTCCTCGAAACCTGCTATGGCTACTGCTTTGGATCCCACGTGAGTTATGGTGTCGCCCACTTTTACTTCCGCCGATGCTTTGATGCCGGAGATGATGTAACCGACGTTGCCGGCAGAAAGTTCTCCGCGAGGTTCCTGTTTAAGTCGCAACACTCCGATTTCTTCGGCTGTGTACTCTCTTCCCGTGTTGATAAACTTCACCTTTTCTCCGGTGCGCAATGTGCCGTTTACGACTCGGCAATATGTGATGATACCTCTGAACGAATTAAATTCGGAATCAAATATCAACGCCTGCAACGGTGCATTCGGTTCACCCTCCGGCGACGGTATCCTTTCCACAATGGCTTTCAGTATTTCCTCAACTCCCAAACCCGTTTTACCGCTGGCTTCGATGATTTCTTCTCTTTTGCAACCGGTTAGTTCCACAATCTGGTCTTTCACATCTTCGGGCATAGCATTCGGCATGTCCATCTTGTTGAGTACGGGGATTATTTCCAGACCGCTATCAAGGGCGAGGTAGAGATTTGAAATGGTTTGTGCCTGTATTCCTTGCGTGGCATCTATTATAAGCAATGCACCTTCGCAAGCTGCAATTGAACGCGAAACTTCGTAAGAGAAGTCAACATGTCCCGGAGTGTCGATAAGATTTAGTACATATTTTTTGCCTTCAAATTCGTAATCCATTTGAATGGCATGACTTTTTATGGTGATGCCGCGTTCACGTTCAAGATCCATATCGTCGAGCACCTGTGCCTGTAAGTCCTTGCCCGTAACGGTACCTGTGTATTCCAGAAGTCTGTCGGCAAGCGTACTCTTTCCGTGATCTATATGAGCGATAATGCAAAAATTCCTGATGTTATCCATCTTTATCCCTTTAATTACAAAGCGCAAATTTACATCAAATTTACCGGTTTACAACATATTGTTATGAGGTTTTAATTTACGGCAGGAATTCAAGATTTGAATTTTCATGACTTCAGAGCAGCAACATTAGTCTTATACCATACGCCCCAACACGGGATAAACCGAGTTTATAGAAAATAACATCAATTTTTCTACTGCAAGATTAGAGTTTAACTCTCAGAGAGTCGAGTTTAGACGAAAAAGAGTCGACTTTAAATAAAATAGTGTTGACTTCAATTCTATTTGCTATGAATTTATAGCAAATAGAGTTAAACTTGGTTCTGAAAGAGTCAAGTTTAGACCTCAGAGCTTTAAAGTCGACTCTCAAAGCTTTAAACTCTACCAAAAAAGCATTAAACTTGCTATAAAAAGACCTTCGTTTGCTGAATTAAGACGAGTGAATGACTCGTTAATGCCCCAACTCTTACAGAATTACCACCTCGGCAACTCATCAATCTTAGGGATTATGTAGTGGAGAGCGTGCAAAAGAGCTTTTGGTTCTACACCTTCACGCATGACAATGATAATAGTGTCCTCACCGGCAACTGTTCCTAAAACCTCATAATATTTTTCATTGTCAATAAGCACGGTAACGGCATTTGCATAGCCGGGTAAGGTTTTTATGACAGCTATATTGTTTGAGAAGTCTATACCTATAATAGAATCCGTTATTACGGAAGAAACCTTTTCTTCTTTTTGTTCGTTGATTGTGCGAGGAACAACATAGACATACCCTTTTTCGGAATCGGCAACTCTGGCAATCCTCATTAATCGCATATCACGCGACAATGTGCTTTGAGTGGCTTCAATGCCACGTTCACGCAAACGCTCAAGCAAATCGTCCTGAGTATTTATAAACTCTTTTTCAATGATTTCACGAATGGCAGCAAGTCTTTTAGTTTTGTTTCTCATAATCTTTAATTGCTTCGGTTATTTTTTCAATAAGTCTTTTACGAGCTTCTACGGAAGCCCAAGCTATATGCGGTGAAAAGATAATCTTTTCGGGTTTTCTTATAAAAAAGTAAGGGCTTTCTTCTGCTATCGGTTCTTCTTCAAATACATCTATCGCAGCACCGGCAATCAAATCCTCATTAAGGGCTTTCACCAAGTCGTGCTCATTCACAATACCCCCGCGTCCCATATTTAAAAGGTAAGCCGTCTTCTTCATTTGTTTAAGTTGGGAATAAGTAATTAAATTCCTCGTCTTGTCGTTAAGCGGAGCATGAATTGTTATTATATCGCATTCCGATAGCAACTCCGCTAAAGAAAGTGCAACATATTTATTGGAATGAGGCTTACCGGAAGTTGGAAAATAAACCGGATGCATACCGAAAACTTCAGCTATTTCCGCCACGCGACTACCGATTGTACCAAGCCCTATGATGCCGAGCTTTTTGCCCTTCACCTCATTATACGGATGTGTCAAATCTGCAAATGTGCGACTGTGCGAATATGCACCCGTTTTTACAAAACGATCGAAATATGCACCATGTCCCACAAGACTAAGAATGTGCATAAATGTTACCTGAGCAACACTTTCGGTGGAGTATGCAACGGCATTTCTAACAATGATACCCTTACTTGCCGCATAGTCCACATCTATATTATTTACTCCCGTTGCTGCTACGCAAATCAATTTCAAATGCGGTGCGGCATCCATTTCTTTTTTACCGATAATCACTTTATTTACAATAATCACGTCGCAATCCTTTATTCTCTCGTTCACTTCGCTCGGAGATGTGAATTGATACATAGAGAATTGTCCCAACTCTTTTATAAACGCAAGAGAAACATCTTCTCCCAAAGTGGCACTGTCTAAAAATGATATTTTCACCTTAATTGTAAAATTTAATTTAAACTAATGCAAAAATACCCAAAGTTTCTTTAGGAGATGTAATTTTTGAGAGATAAAAATAAATTTCTCAAAAATAGTTCGTATAATTGCAACCCAAAATTTGATGTCAAGCACCATGAAAGTTGTAAATACTAAAAGTGAATTGATAGAACTACTTGAAGAGGCTAAGAAAACGGGTAAAACCGTTGGATTTGTGCCTACTATGGGAGCATTGCACGAAGGGCATATCTCTCTGCTCACCGAATGTAAGCGTCATTGCGACGTGAGTGTTTTAAGCATCTTTGTTAATCCCACGCAATTCAATGATCCTGCCGATTTGGAACGCTATCCGCGCACGCCTGAAAAGGATTTTTCACTGCTTGAAGATAATGGTTGCAATATAGTTTTTTATCCTTCCGTTGAGGAAATATATCCCGAACAGGATACACGCAAATTTGACTTCGGCTACATCGAAAGTATAATGGAAGGAGCAAAACGTCCCGGACATTTCAACGGAGTGGCACAAGTTGTAAGTAAACTTTTCTACATTGTTAAGCCCGACAAAGCATTTTTCGGCATGAAAGATTTTCAACAAATTGCCGTAATCAAAAAAATGGTGGAAATCCTCAAAATGCCTATTGAAATTGTTGAATGCCCCATCATCAGAGAAAAAAGCGGACTCGCTCTCAGTTCTCGCAACAAGCTTCTAAGTGATGAACATAAAAAAAATGCTCCTCATATACACTCTATCTTAAAAAAAGCTACTAACTTAGCGACCGAAATTCCGACCTCCGAATTAAAGGAGTTTATAAAAAAAGAAATTGATAAAAACTCTTACTTGGAAACGGAATACGTGGAAATTGTAGATGCGGAAACGCTGAGGGTAATAACAGAACCCTACCCTGAGACGAAGACGGTTGTATGTGTTGCCGTATATGCCGGCAAGATAAGGCTGATAGATAATATCGCAATAAACCCGTCTAACGCACAACATTAATAGAGAAACAACATGTTTATTGAAGTTGTAAAATCAAAAATTCATAAAGTAAGTATCACGGAGGCAAATCTCCAGTACGTGGGAAGCGTTACGATAGATGAAGCTCTTATGGAAGCTGCCAACATCATTGAAAATGAAAAAGTGCAAATCGTAAACGTAAACAACGGCGAGCGTTTGGAAACATACGTAATAAAGGGTGAACGCAATTCGGGAGTGCTGTGCCTGAACGGTCCCGCCGCAAGAAAATGCGCAGTAGGAGATGTGGTTATAATAATTTCCTACGCCTCAATGGACTTTGAAGAAGCAAAACAACATTCTCCTGTTTTGGTTTTCCCCGACACTTCTACAAATCAATTAATTTAATATATCATGATTTACCGCGATTTTATAGAAAGCAAAATTGTTGCAGAAAAGGAAGATTTGTACTACACTCTCGGTCAGTGGAGGTTTAAATTGGAAGAGATTGTTTATGTCAACCTGACGGATTCCGTTGTAACGGCTGAAATAGTGGATAAACTTCTTGACGCTTCGGCTCTCGGCACAAAACTCGTGGTGAGCATTCCTAAAGACTATATTTCACAAGCGATCTTGCTTGCTTCCATGCTTTTTGTAGACAAAGTTTTACTCATGGATGAAAGTGTCGACAAAAATGAAATAAAAGACTATTTGCAACCGGCAGTAGTGCTTTAAAAATCATTTAATTATCACTTGCTTTCTTTTTTCGGTTCCAATTGGCGATAAAAGATGAGGAGTATGGCGACTCCTATTGTTATGTAGGAATCTGCTAAGTTGAAAATCGGTCTGAAAAATTCAAAGTATTCACCTCCCCAAAACGGCAACCACTGTGGAAAGTTACCGGAAATCAAAGGGAAGTAGAACATGTCCACCACTTTGCCCTGCAAAAGAGGAGCATAACCGCCGCCGGCAGGCAAAAACGTTGCCACATGATAATAACTGTCGCTGAAAAGCACTCCGTAGAAAACCGAGTCTATTATATTTCCGACAGCTCCGCAAAAGATTAATACCCCTGCAATTGTGAGCGGAACGGAGATACCTTTTTTGATATATTTAGCTATAAACCACCCTATAAAACCTACTGCAACTATTCTAAACAGGGTGAGAAGAACTTTTACAAAGCGACCGCCGTCGGCAGCCATTCCCCATGCCATACCGTTGTTTTCGGTGAAATGTATACGAAACCACGTTCCCAATACGTTAAATTCTTCACCCAAAGACATGTTGGTCTTAATCCATATTTTAAGTATCTGATCAAGAAGTATAAGTATTGCCGCAAAAATAAGCAGTTTATATCTCAATCTCATGATTCTTTGCCTTCTTTAGCTTCAAGACACAATGTGGCATGCGGCACGGCACGCAAGCGATCTTTCGGAATGAGTTTACCCGTTACCCGACATATACCGTAGGTTTTGTTTTCCACTCTTACCAGCGCTGCTTCCAAGTGGGAAATAAACTTTGCCTGTCTTTGTGCCAAACGTCCGGATTCTTCTTTCGACAACACTGAGGCACCTTCTTCCAAAACCTTGAAAGTTGGTGATGTGTCGGCAATATCGTTACCGTCACGACCTGAAATGGTTGATTTTAAATTGTCGTAGTCCTTACGTGCTTTGTCCAATTTTGCAAGAATTAATTCTTTAAATTCCTGCAATTCTTCATCCGAATATCTTGTTTTTTCTGCCATATCTGTAAAATTTCGCTGAAATTAAATAAAAGTTCCTTCGTATACAAAAAATAAGTTGAAAATGTTACACCCTTCATTCCTTATATTTCACAACTTTGATGAAAGTCTTCATATCATCAATTTCAACTTCCTTAGCATCTTCGTCTTCGAGAGAATCCGCAAGTTCCACTTTTTCTGCAAGTACCTGACTTGCTATATAATCCTTAAAATTGTTTACGGCTTCATCTATTTCCGGATGTTTTTCAATAGAAAGGATTATCTTATCCGTAACATCAAAATCTTTTTCCTTTCTAAGATTTTGGATACGGTTGATAAATTCCCTTGCAATACCTTCTTCTTTCAACTCCTTAGTTATGTTGATATCCAAAGCCACAGTGAGTTTACCCTCGTTTGCTACGAGCCAGCCCGGAATGTCTTCCGAGATAATCTCAACATCTTCAAGCGAAAGAGTAATTTTCTCATCGGCAAGATTTAATTCATACGCACCCGTTTTTTCAAAATTGAAAATCTCCGACTGATTAAGTTTCTCAACTTCCGCACTGATGGCTTTCATATACTTACCGTACTTGGGACCGAGTGCTTTAAAATTAGGTTTGATTTTTTTAATTAACACTCCGCTTGTATCGGTGATATATTCAATGCCTTTCACATTCACTTCCGAAAGTATGATGTTGTTAACCGCTTCAAGTTGTTTTTTCATTTCGGAATTGATTAGCGGTATCATAATCCGTGAAAGCGGTTGACGCACTCGGATTTGTACTTTACGTCTCAAACTGAGCACCATAGAAGAAATCGTCTGTGCCATTTGCATACGTTCTTCAAGATCTTTGTCTATCTCGCTTTCATTAGCCAAAGGAAATTCTGCCAAGTGAACACTTATTTCACCGTCGCCGGCAACAGCATGCAAGTCGGTGTACAACCTGTCCGTGTAGAACGGTGCAATAGGAGATGTAAGCACAGATACCGTTTCAAGACAGCGGTACAAAGTTTGATAAGCGGAAATCTTATCTTTAGAATATTCCCCACCCCAAAATCTCTTACGCGAAAGTCTCACATACCAATTGGACAAATGTTCTATAACAAAATCCTGAATAGCCCTTCCGGCACGAGTAGGTTCATATTTTTCAAATGATTCGGTTACTTCAAGCACAAGCGAATTCAATAACGAAATAATCCAACGGTCTATTTCCGGTCGCTCGTTCATAGGGACGTCTGCTTCCTTGCCCGAAAAATTATCCACATTGGCATAGAGTGCGAAGAAACTATATGTGTTATACAATGTTCCGAAAAATTTACGTTTGGTTTCGTCAACACCTGCTACGTCGAATTTCAGATTATCCCATGGTTGAGAATTTGTGATCATATACCACCGAAGAGGATCGGAACCATGTTCCTCAATCGTAGAGAAAGGATCAACCGCATTGCCCCAACGTTTAGACATTTTATTACCCTTTGCATCAAGTACCAAACCATTGGATATGATATTTTTAAATGCCACAGAATCAAAGATCATGGCAGCAATCGCATGAAGTGTGAAGAACCAGCCGCGTGTTTGGTCGACGCCTTCCGCGATGAAATCGGCAGGGAATTTCAAACGATTTTCAACGGCTTCCTTATTTTCAAACGGATAATGCAACTGTGCATAAGGCATGGCACCGGAATCAAACCACACATCAATCAAATCGGTTTCCCGCATCATCTTTTCACCTTTTGACGAAACCAAAACAATTTCGTCAACATAAGGGCGATGAAGGTCTATTTTTTCGTAATTATCCGAAGAATTATCACCGACAACGAAGTTTTTATATGGGTTTTCTTTCATAAAACCGGCGGCAATCGACTTTTCAATTTCATCAATCAATTCGCCCACCGAACCGATGCACTTCACTCCGCTGCCGTCTTCGGTTACCCATATCGGCAGAGGTGTGCCCCAATAGCGGGAACGTGAGAGGTTCCAGTCTACGAGGTTTTCGAGCCATTTACCGAACCTGCCTTCACCTGTGCTTGCGGGTTTCCAATTTATTGTTTTATTCAGTTCCAACATGCGCTGTTTCACAGCAGTGGTTTTGATAAACCACGAATCGAGCGGATAATAAAGTACCGGTTTATCGGTACGCCAGCAGTGAGGATAATTGTGAACATGTTTTTCTACTTTAAATGCTTTATTATCCTTTTTCAACATCACGGAAAGATCAATATCCAAAGTAGCGTCATCTTCACTTAGTGTAAGGTCGAAAGAATTTTTCACATAGCGACCGGCATATTCGCCGTATAAGGCAGTGTTGACATGTGATTTTACATATTCCGTATCAAGGTCGTCCAAAACAAAAAAGCGACCTTTTTTATCTACCATCGGCACTTTATTGCCGTCCCTGTCTATCATTAATAAGGGTGCAATGCCGGCAATTTTTGCTACCCTGTCGTCATCCGCACCGAAAGTAGGAGCGATGTGTACAATACCCGTACCATCTTCCGTAGAAACATAATCACCACCAATAACGCGGAAAGCATCTCCGTCGGGCTTCACCCAAGCAATTAACTGTTCGTAATTTATGCCTTCCAAGTCTTTGCCTTTAAATGCACCGATAATTCTGTAAGGTAACAACTTATCACCTTCCTTATAATCTTCCATCGGTAGGTCGGCACCTTTCGGATTAAAATAAGCCGAAAGTCTGTTTTCCGCCAATATAACCGTTACCGGCAAAGCAGTGTAGGGATTGAAAGTTTTAACTTCTATATATGTTATTTCCGGTCCCACAGCAAGTGCCGTATTTGACGGCAAAGTCCAAGGCGTTGTTGTCCAAGCTATGAATGACACATTTTCGGTGTCTTTAAACAGCTTCTCCGATTTTTCGTTTCTCACCACTTTAAATTGCACCACACTCGTCGTGTCTTTCACATCACGATAGCAACCCGGCTGATTCAGTTCATGGGTGCTTAAACCCGTGCCGGCAGCAGGAGAATAAGGCTGTATGGTATAACCCTTATAAAGATAACCTTTGTTAAAAAGTTGTTTTAGTAGATACCAAAGAGTTTCAATATAACGATTATCATAAGTGATGTACGGATGTTTCATGTCCACCCAGTACCCCATCTTTTTTGTTAGGTCTTCCCATTCGCGGGTGTACTTCATCACTTCCGCACGACATTCGTTATTGTAGTCGGCAACACTGATTTTTTTACCTATGTCTTCTTTGGTAATACCTAATTTTTTTTCCACACCAAGCTCTACGGGCAATCCGTGAGTGTCCCAACCTGCCTTACGTTCTACAAAAAAACCTTGCAAGGTTTTGTAGCGGCAAACGGCATCTTTAATTGTGCGCGACATCACGTGGTGGATACCGGGCATACCGTTTGCAGAAGGCGGTCCTTCGTAGAAAACATAAGAGGGATTACCTTTTCTTGTTTCCAAACTTTTACCGAAAGCATTTTCTTCTTCCCATTTTTTGAGAACGTCTTTATTCACTTGTGAAAGGTTCAATGCCTTGTATTCGGGGAATTTTTTATCCATAATATTGAAGAATTATCAAAAACGGCTACAAATATAAAATTTTATTCGGAAATATCATTATTTATAACAAATCGGGCTGTCAATCTACTCCTTTGTTCCACTAACACAACTTTTTCTCCGATTAGACGATGAATAATATCTTCATTGTAATGTCTAACGGTTATAAGTGTTACATCTTTATTATACAAAACTTCAAATTCGTCTTTGAGAGAGTTAATAAAATCTTTAAAAACAACTTCGTTATAGTTGATACAGAAAGAGAAACTTATTGCAGAGTTTTGCATGAGGTTCAATTTGAGGCGGAATTTTGCCAAAAGTCCGAAGATATTGCATAATTTTTCTTCTGCGATGAATGAAAAATCACGCGGGGTTAAGGTTAGCAACAATTGTTTGTCTTTGTTTATGTAGATTGGCGGAAGTTTTAATTTTTCATCCAGTTCAGCAACGATTGACCCCGGAGACATAGGGTCGGAAAAAGATTTTACCAATAATGGGATCTTTTTGTTTTGCAGAGGTTTAATGGTTTTGGGATGAATGATTTTAGCACCGAAATTCGACAATTCTATAGCTTCTTTATAGGATAGTTTGTAAATTATTTCGGTGTCTGCATACATCTTAGGGTCTGCATTCATTATTCCCGGAACGTCTTTCCAAATCGTTAGATCTTCGGCATCCAGAATATTTGCGAGCAATGCAGCCGTATAATCGGAACCTTCACGACCGAGTGTTGTGGTTTGATTGGTGCGTGTACCGGCTATAAATCCCTGAGTGATATATAAAAACGTATCCTGAAAATTGAACACTTTTTGGCAGAGTTTTTCGGAAAGTTCGATATCCACATTGGCATCTCTGTAATTATTGTCGGTGATTAAACATTTGCGTATATCAACAAATTTCGCTTTACGTTTATTAAACTGCAAATATTCTGCAATAATCGTTGTGGAAATCAATTCTCCGAAACAAACAATTCGGTCATATTCATAATCATAACAAAGTGAAGGTTCGGACGAGAGAATGGTCTCTAATTCCTTGAAAAGTTTGTCCATTTTTTTCACAACCTCATCTTTTTTCTCCCCGAAGAGGTCATTCACTATGCTAAGATGAAATGTTTTTACTATGTCAAATGATTGTGGTGTTTTCCCCGTGCGATTAAAAAAATCGTTACATACGATTTCGAGAGCATTGGTCATTTTCCCCATAGCCGACACCACCACAATAAGGTTGGATTTAGGAGTATTTAGAATGCTGAGAATATTCTTAACTCCTTCGGCATCTTTAACCGATGCACCTCCGAATTTAAATACTTTCATAGATTATAGAATGCTGTTTTTTTAGGTCGCTAAGGTAATGATAAAGACTTAAAGTTGCAAAAAACAAAATGGAGTTATAATTTTGTAAGCATGATTGCAAAAGAACTTTTAAATCCTTCCGGCATTGTGGTTGTTGGGGGATCCGATGATGTGTACAAGCCCGGCGGTGCGGTTTTAAGAAATCTTAGAACGAGCAACTTCAGAGGTGATTTGTATGTTGTGAATCCCAAAGCAGATGAAGTGCAGGGGGTGAAATCCTACAAAAATGTGGGAGAACTTCCGGCAGTTGATTGTGCTATATTGGCAATTGCTGCCAAGTTTTGTTTGGAAGCTGTGGAGGTGTTGGCAAAAGAAAAAGGATGCCGTGCTTTTATAATTCTTTCGGCAGGATTTAGCGAAGAGAGCAAAGAAGGTGCTGCGTTAGAGGCTAAAATTGTGGAAGTCATAAACTCGGTGGGCGGTTCTTTGATTGGTCCCAATTGTACGGGAATGCTTACCGTTAATTACAACGGTTCATTCACATCTCCTGTGCCCCAATTAGATGCGAAGGGGGTCGATTTTATATCCGGTTCCGGAGCTACGGCAATTTTTATTGTGGACAACGGTATAAGAAAAGGTATAAAGTTTTCAAGTGTTTTTGCCGTTGGTAATTCGGCACAACTCGGAGTTGAGGAACTTTTGGAATATTTCGATGAATCATTTGATCCTGAAACAAGTTCTAAAGTGAAGTTGCTTTACGTGGAAAGCATCGCCAAACCGGAAAAATTCCTGAAACATGCGTCGTCATTAGTGAGAAAAGGTTGCAAAATTGCTGCAATCAAATCCGGTAGTTCCGCTGCCGGTAGTCGTGCCGCATCTTCCCACACGGGAGCATTGGCAAGTCCCGACGTAGCTGTTGATGCACTGTTCCGTAAAGCCGGCATAGTACGTTGCCATGGTAGGGACGAACTTATGACCGTTGCCGGCATTTTATATCATCCCGAACTAAAGGGGAAAAATATGGCGATTATAACGCATGCCGGTGGTCCTGCGGTTATGTTGACGGATGCTCTTTCAAACGGCGGTTTGGAGATACCACATATTGAGGGAGAAGCGGCGATGGAATTGCTATCAAAACTGTTCGGCGGTTCTTCGGTGGGTAATCCGATTGATTTTCTTGCAACCGGCACCGCAGAACAATTGGGTTGGATAATTGATGCCTGTGATAAGGATTTCAACGGCATCGACGGTATGGCGGTGATATTCGGAAGTCCCGGACTTGCACCTATTTTCGAGCCTTACAAGATGATACTGGAAAAACAAAAAACGGTGAAAAAACCGTTGTATCCGATATTTCCGTCCTACAGTATTGTGCAAGATGAAGTGAACGGTTTCGTTGAAGCAGGTGGAATTTATTTTCCGGATGAAGTTTTATTCGGAAATGCTTTGACAAAGGTTTATAATACTTCACCTATTCTACCGGCTGATGAACCTCTCCCCGTAGTTGACAGAGATAAAATACGTGCCGTCATAGAATCAGCCGACAACGGTTATCTTTCTCCTTCACAAATCCACCTGCTTTTGGATGCCGCAGGAATTGCATGCGCAAAGGAAGGCACTGCAAACGAAGAAGAATCATGCGTTGCTTTGGCTCGTGAAATCGGTTATCCGTTGGTGATGAAGGTCGTGGGACCGGTTCATAAATCGGATGTGGGCGGAGTTGTGCTCAACGTTCAGGACGAAGCCACCGTTAGAAACGAATTTCAACGGATGATGAAGATACCTGAAACTTATGCCGTGATGCTCGCCGAACAATTACAAGGTACGGAAGTGTTTATCGGTGCGAAGAGAGAAGATAAGTTCGGGCATTTGGTGCTCTGCGGACTTGGCGGCATCTTTATAGAAGTACTCAAAGATGTGTGTTCGGGTCTATCACCTCTTACGGAATCGGAAGCTTTGCGAATGATTCGCTCATTAAAATCTTACCGTATCATAAAAGGTGTGAGAGGAAAAGAAGGCGTCAACGAGCACAAGTTTGCCGAAACCGTTGCAAGAGTATCAATGCTTGTAACGGTGGCTCCCGAAATATTTGAAATGGACTTAAACCCGTTGCTTGGAAATGCGAAAGGAGTAACGGCAGTGGATGCTCGCATAAGAATTGAAAAGCAATGAAAAAGTGGAAAGAATATTCCGTTCATGAAAGACGGATGATTGTGGCATTAGGAGCCATTATTGTAGCGGTTATTTTACGATATGTCATTTGGTAGATAAAATTTATTTTCTACCTTTGTCGCTCCTATCGAGAATAGGGCAATATTAATTTAATTAATTAAAAAAATGGCAACAAAAATCAGATTAGCGAGACACGGACGCAAAGGACATCCATTCTACCATGTAGTGGTAGCGGATAGTAGAGCACCACGCGATGGTAAATTCATTGAAAAAATCGGAACTTACGATCCGAACACAAATCCGGCTACTATCAATCTCAAATTTGAAAGAGCTTTGTATTGGTTGCAAGTGGGTGCACAACCTACTTTGACTGCCGAAAAGATTCTTTCCGATCAAGGCGTACTTCTGAAAAAACATCTCTTAGGTGGTGTGAAAAAAGGAGCTTTTGATGCTGCGGCAGCAGAAGTGAAATTTGAAGCATGGCTAAAAGAAAAAGAAGACAAACGTCAAGCAAAGATTAAGAAATTAGCAGGAGAAGGTGATTTAAAAGCAAAAGCAAGACTTGAAGCAGAAGCAAAAGTCAGAGCAGAAAGAGAAGCTTTGATTGCAAAGAAAAAGGCTGAAGCAGAAGCTGCTGCCGCACCTGTTGAAGAAGAAGAAACAGTTGCGACTGAAACGGCTGAAGCAGAAGTTCCTGCAGCAGAATAATTTCATTGCTATGGTGCACAAAGAAGATTGTGTTAAAGCCGGCAAAATAATTAAAACCCACAATCTTGACGGGAAAGTGGTGGTGGCGGTTGAAAATGATCTTCTTGAAAAATACTCAAAAGAACCGGTGTTTCTGTTTTTAGAAGGAGCACCGGTTCCTTTTTTTATTGCCGAAAACGGTGTTTCCGTAAGAAATCACACTTCTTTAATTGTTAAATTCGACTACGTTGATTCTCCTACTCAAGCGGAACGTCTGCTCGGAGAAGATGTTTTTATACGTACAAGCGATTTGAATGAGGAAGATTTATCCGATTTTGACGAAGATGATTTTGACATTTTTGATCTTGAAGGATTTAAGGTGAAAGATTCTCTTTCCGGAGATGAGGGCAATGTCGAATATATAACCGATTATTCCGGAAACATTGTTATGACGGTAATCTTAGGCAACAAAGAGATTCTAATTCCTTTTGCTCCCGACTACATTACATACGTGGATCCCAAACTAAGGACTATTACTTTACAAATTCCGCAAGAACTAAGGGATTTGGATTGAAAAGTGATTTAAGTACCAAAATAACATAAAGAACAAGAGGCTGTCCAAAAGTGAGATAGCTTCTTTTGTATTTATAAACATATTTGTGAAGATTAAAAAAAATAGTACTTTCGATGGTCTTTTACGGGTACAGGCGTGCGCGTCGTCTTGTGCACCGGCAAGCCCATGTTTATCTTATCTTCATCACTCACTTTTGGATTGTAAGTGATGTAGGATTTAATAAACATGCGCAATTGCGTTTCATACTCTTTGCGGGTAGCATTTTTTAAATGCA
>JAISHE010000070.1 GCA_031262745.1 Culturomica sp.
CTAACATTCCGAAGCAGAGGCATTTCCACTTCCAAAATCATATTGACAATCTCCTCTATTTTGGTATGATATAATTTCGGACTTTCTTTGAAAAACGGGTAGTAGCCTTTTTGCAAATACTTTTCAAAATATTGCAGCGGTTTCACTTTTTGCAGTATCTCTTGGGCTATTTCATAATGATTTTTGAGAATGTCATCCAGCGAAAGAATAGGAAAATCCGTTCCTAAGTCAAAATTCAAAAACTCGCGAAACGAAAGTCCTTGCATTTCATACATTATTGCACGACGGCTCAAATCCGCACGTGCGTTGAGAATTTCGAGCAATGACGAGCCTGTGAAAACAATTTTCAACTCCGGAAAATCATCGTAGATATTTTTCAGCTCAACCGACCAATCGGGGTATTTATGCACTTCGTCGAGAAAAAGGTATTTGCCACCACGCTTGGCAAAACTTTCAGCGAGCGAGAGCAAACGGTTGTCGCTAAACCAGATATTATCCGAACTAACATACAGTGCTGAGTCTACTTCGGCGGCAAGGTTGCGTTTTATGTATTGCAACAACAGGGTTGTTTTGCCAATGCCTCGTGCTCCGCGTATGCCTATAAGTTGGCTGTCCCAATCAAATTCATCAAGGCAGCTGCGAACAAAATCCAATTTAGTGCGAGCTATCTTCTTTTGAGAACTTTCTATCAGTGTTTCCATAATCATTCCTCATTTAATTTCACACTGCAAAGATAGTAAATTGTCGGTTATAACCAACAGAAATATTATAAAATTGTCGGTTGTAACCAACAATTTTGATTTGATTTTGTCGGTTGTAGCCGACAGAATAAGATAGATAGCGCAAAATGATAGAGTAATAGTTGAACATTAAAGTTTTTTTGGTATATCAATAATACCTAATGCTTCCTGTATTTTGGGGTGTATGGTCGTGCCGAGCCAATCTATTTTAATGTCATAATCAAACGATAATACAGACGATGAAGAAATCGTAACCGCTTTTTTAAACTTAATATTCAGCAAGTTCAGCAATTGGAATGGAACAACTTCGCTAAAAACTGCCACATTAGGGAAATGTTTTACATAATCTATTGTATCACGCGGGTGTGTCTTTAGCAATATTTCTTCTTTAGGATAGGTTTTAATAATATTTTGATACAATTGGATTTGTTCTTCTTCGTATAGAATGCCATCAACATAAAATGTTTGTGTGAATATTATTATTGATTTCTCGAAAAGTGGAGATAATATTTTGGGTGTAAGATTGAAAAGATGTAAAATATTTTCCTTTTTTTCTTTGTCCGAATTGTTCCATAAATCATTTAAAGAACGCACATGTTTAATTTTACCAGATAATTCCGGCAAATCTTCACATTCTGCCGATAATATAAGTTCTTTACACTGCTTATTTTCTCCATAAGGTCTGAGAAACAAAGGTCCAAATATTAAGTCGGACATTAATCTTACGATGAAAAAAGATCTCAAATGTTTGTTTTTTTTGTAAAAGGTGCCACCATAATAATATGTAATGGCATAAGGTCCATCTTCAAGCAGAGTGTATGTTTTGTTGCCTATCAACACGGATGAATATGTCAAATGATCCAAAGCATAAATAGGTTTAGTCCTCAGAAAACTCCACCTGAGTGATGCAAAAAGTCCTAGAATTATACGGAATATACATCGAGAAATTACGCTGTTTCGCTTCTTTAAGAAATGGTATTTTGGTAGTTTTTTTATTATATAATCAGGCAGACCGCTGCTTACGAAGAAAAAAGTAGAATTAAAATCCGCAGTAGAACAGTGTAAATAATACAACAATAAAGTGTACACAGTATCTACTATACAAACTTTTGATGTTTTTTCTTTTTTCATATATGTCCGTACAAATGGGCTAAATACTTCCTATAAATTTTTGGTATAGCTCTTCAACATAAGGTTTTGTACACTTTGTAAGCATTTCTGTCGGAATTGTTTTGATAAATTGTTCAAAATCAGAAACACTAATATCGTGTTTCTCCAATAGATATGCGGCGAAATTAGGATGGCAATGATAATATCCTGTTAAAAACATATATGGTGAATATCCCCATGTATGAGTTTTTGCTATGGGCATAATATAATCACTAACGAGTTTAAGAATTAAAGAAATATCATATTTGTAACCAAGTAGAGTATTATAGTAGTTTGCAATTAATTCTGTATTCAAGTTGCCGGCTCCACGTCCCATACCGTATAACGAAGCGTCTATTATTAAATCACGAGATGTTTGATAATCAAGAATATCTTGTGCGGTGATAAACGCCAATTGCATATTGTTGTGGGAATGAAACCCGATTTTGGTTTGTGGAGATAGGCAATTATCCAATACCCTAAAATATTGGCGAAAATCTTCCTTGACCATATATCCGAAACTATCCACAATAGCTACGGAATAAGGAGATAGTTTTGCTATTTCTTCGGCAAGTACAGAATATTCGTCCATGGAATAATCAATAGTAACCATAGGTTGCACCAATAACTTATAACCGCTTTTTTGTATTGCTTTGCACATAATCATTGCTTCTCGAACTTGTCGTTTGTAAAAAACAACCCTTATTCCATCAATAGAATTGCCGGTATAAGGAGTCAAGTCTGACGGTGTAAATTGAGTTACATCTGCCATAGCCAGAAGCATGCAGTTTTTTCTGTCTTTTGGTATAAAAGAACTTATTTGTTCAATATTGTTAAATATTGATGAACCTGTTTTATATGGACGATTATTCAAATAGCCAATTTCTACATAATCCATTTTTGCCTCTACCATCCCTTGAGCAATGTTTTTAATATTTTGCTCTTCAAAATCCCAGTTTACTATATATCCTCCATCTCTTAATGTACAGTCTAATAAATTATATTTTGACATAGTTTTGTATTATTTATTTAAAATTAATTGTGCAAGTTCAAAGTCTTCGTACGTATTGATGTCAATAGACTCTATATACGAAACTTCTTTAATATAAGGTTTTTTGCCTATTCTCCTATGGGTAAGCAAATATTGTGCCTTAGTGAAAACATAGACACCGGAAGTCTCTCTGTATATGGGTACAAGGTCCTGACTTCTCGGCAAATTTTCAGCATCAAAATTTAGTGCTTCTCCATCACACCATAAGTAATCTTGAATTTTTGTTGCTGTAAATGCAGAGTCGAAATCTTCATCTCTAACTTTTTCGATACAATCGTCGATGCTTTTTGCCGTTACAAATGGTGCTGTAGCATGTGCATATACATAGATGTCTGCATCTATTGTACTCATAAATGCATCAAAAATTTGATTAAAATTAGAAGACTGCAAATCCAATTTCTTATCTCTTCTTAAAAAAGAAATGCCATCTTGCAGATAGCTTGATATACTATCATCGCTACAGTATACAAAAATATCTTTTAGAGAATCTACTTGCAGCAGTGTGTTTTGTATATAAACTATAAGCGGATAGCCTCCAAGCAATTTAGTGTTTTTGCCCGGCAATCTTTCATTATTCAATTTTATTGGTATTACGGCAACAATTTTCATACTGATATTGTGATTAACAAACTAACAAAGTTAACAATAATTCATTTAGCATTTTTATGAAGTTTTCCATAAAAAATCGAAACGATGGCAGTCAAACATACAAATGCAATGTTTGTCGGTTTTAATTTATAGAATCTAAATATGTAGGGTTTCTTAAATGATTTTAGTATTTCTTTTCTGAAATAATTTTTATTCACTATTTCTTTCCAGCAGAAGAAACCGGTTTGTGAAGATTTACAAAACCCATTGAATACAGACGAATACATCTTTATTACAAAAAAATACCATATTTCTCTACTAAACCTGTCATATACCCCTTTGTTTATAAGAAACAATATCATATTCTCTAACATAGATAATAGTTTATCTCCGGCATAATAAGATATTCTGACATTTTTATTTCTAGAAGTACTTGTGTGATTTTTTGACACTCGCCAATAATACAAACAATCGGTAATAGTAAATATGTTATTAGTACAGACATAAGCCTTAACAGAAAACAATAAGTCTTCCGGTGTTGTGATTTTTGTGTCGGCAAAACGAATATTATTTGCCGTTAGAAAATCTTTTCTGTATATATTGTTCCATACGCTACCATTAAACATCTGGCTCAATAATTGAATGTTGTTTTGCCCCATGTCTGCGTTAAATATAAAAGGTTTATCTCCTTTAAAGTAATTGCATCTGACAATATCGGCATCTTTTTCTTTGGCTTTGGTGTATAATTTTTCATACATATCTAACGCACAGTAATCATCGTGATCACTGAATCCTATATATTCTCCAGTCGCATTGTCCATCCCGATATTCCGAGAATTACCTATATGCATATTTTGTCGGTTTCGGATGATTTTTATTCTATAATCTATAGCGGCATATTCTACGGCAATAGTGTCGCTTCCGTCTGTAGGGCAATCCAAGACAATGATAATTTCAATATCTTGCAAGGTTTGATAGATCAATGTGTTTAAGCATTCAACCAAATACTTACCGGCGTTGTGTACCGGAACTATTATGCTAACTTTCGGCTTCTTCATTTATATATTGTATCTTCCGCTTTTTCCTTTACTTGCGTGTATTAAAGCTAATAATATGGCTTTTATTTTGCGTAGACTATCTTTTTCCAATATAACTTTGATTATTCTATAAAACAGTTGATATTTAAAAAAACTTTTTTTATTATCATCGTATTTTGGATATTTTTTTTCTATTAATATCCTATTTCTAAGCAAATAATATGTTCGTTGTGCAGAATAGTTGTTGAGTAAGAGTCCTACCTTAGTTTTCTTAAAACTTCCTAAATGATGGAGTAAATTAATACTTGTAACACAGACTGTTTTTATATTGTGAGTATGTGCTCGCAAACAAAACTCAGTATCAACGCAATCTATCAATAATTTTTCATCAAACAATCCTATGTTGTCAAAAACAGATAGAGGGTATATAGCTCCGGATGTAATAGCAGTTTCTATGGCTATAATTTCTTTTGATGATGTACGTTTGTTGCCTATATTCGGAGAGAAACATCCAATTTTATCATCAGTACAATTTTTTACTAATTCTATATATCTCTCAAAATTTCCGTTTTCAAACTTGCTATCCTGATCCATTGTGAGGATGTGTGTATAGCCGTTTTCTTTTGCCCATTGCACACAAATATTGAAAGGCTTAGCAAGAAATTCATTTTCTCCTGTGGTGCGAACTTGTATTTTATCGCAGTTTAATTTATCCGTCAGTTCTTTTATCTTGCTTTGTTCTTTAGGTGTGTTTTCCCATATAATCAACTTATCTACCCAAGGCAAATAACTTTGTATGTTTTCCTCCAATTCTTCCAATTTTGGGAAATAAGAACTTACTACTGCAAGGAGTTTCATTTAGCGTATTTTTTTGTCATTAAGAAACAAGCCATATCTCCATCGTGCATCAGATTAAGAACATTAGCTAATTTATCCAATTTTTTGGTTGCTCTTTTTTTAGTCTTAAGAAATAGGGGAACATTCATATTATATTTCTCGCTATTGATAAATTGAGCAGCACTTGAATCATAAAAGATGTCTTTTATTTGGAAACCATGAGATTCAGCAAGCAATGTCATACTTTTAATCGTATGCAAGAAAAAATGCCTTGGTGCATCAATTTGAAACCAATCGCTTCCATATTTGCGAAAAGCAAAACTATCACACAACGGGACACGAATATATAGCATTCCATCGTCTGCAAGTAACTCATACAGCTTTTTAAACACTTCGTGTTGATTATCCAAATGTTCAAGTGAATGGTGTAACATGATAAAATCATATTTTCCTGAGTGTTCAAATATATTTTGTTTAAGCACTTTCCAGCCGGTATGAGATAAAATACCCTTTTCTATGAATGGGTCTATTCCTGTCAGGTCTCTCCATCCCCAAATGCTCATTTCTTGTATAAGGTTACCATCCCCACATCCTATATCCAAGATAGCAGTATCTTTTCTCAACCTTTTTAAGATATGCAAAATACTATACTTTTTGAAAGTTCTTAAATATCGTGCTGAGCGAGAGAGCAAGCCGAGCGAATAAGCCTTGAAAACCAATCTGTGTACTAGATTGCGTATGCTGCTATAATGTTTTTGTGTATGATAAGAATAATATTTATCTGAATCATAATATTTTGACATTTCTGCCGGCGGATTAATTATTTGTAAGCAACCGCATTCCGAACATTTTAAGTAATCAAATTTCTCACGCAACCCGAACATCATTTCGCGCAATACGAGTATTTGATTATTTTTATAATTACCACATATTTTGCAAGTGTCCCTCATTGTTTTGTTATATACTTTTCACATTATAAATACTTCTTACGACACTGATTTCACTCTTTATCTTGTTTTATACAAATCATTTTGCATGATTTATTTGTTTTTCCAATGACAAAGATAAGTTTTTCGTATACTAAACCCGAAAATTAGTGGACTAAAATTAAAAGTTAGTCCATAAAAATCAAAAATTAGTACACTAAAATTAAAATCGAGTGGAATACATATAGAAAATAGTCTATAAAACTTAGAATAGATCTCACTAAATATAGAATTTAGTACAATGAATCAAAAGTCGAGTACACTAAAACTGAAAATTAGTCCACTAAAATCAAAAATTTATGGACTAAAATTGAAATTTAGTCCTAAATATTTTATCCACAATAGTTATAGGATTTGTCAAAATGACCTGAGTAGTGGCAGGTCTTATACAAAAGACAAAGCACCCGTAAGGCTTTTACAGATGCTTTCACTTAAAATTTGTGGTCCCACTTGGGCTTGAACCAAGGACCCCCTGATTATGAGTCAGGTGCTCTAACCGACTGAGCTATAGGACCTTCACTGATATAGTGAACTGATGAATTAACATTAGCGGGTGCAAAGATATAGATAAATTTTGATTTTAAAAAAAAGAACGGCTCGAAATCTGTGAGAAATTCAAAAAAAGCGCTATCTTCGTCATCTATAATCAAATACGAACTAATAAGAATGAAAATTTGTTTGTTGGTAGTGGGTAAGACAGATACCGACTATTTGAAAGCCGGAATAGAGGAATATTACAAACGTCTTTCCAGATACATAGACTATGAAATGAAAGTGTTGCCTGACATTCGCAATAGTAAGAACATGAGTGAAACACTGCAAAAAGAAAACGAAGGAAAGTTAATACTTGGAACACTCGCCCCGTCGGACTACGTTTCACTTTTGGATGAAAATGGTAAAATATTCAGTTCGGTTGAATTTTCCGACTATTTGGTAAGAAAGATGTTGGGAAACATCAAGAGGTTAGTATTTGTGATAGGCGGTCCCTACGGATTTTCGGAGGAAATCTACAATCGTGCAAATGATAAAATATCTCTTTCAAAAATGACATTTTCACACCAAATGGTGCGTATGATTTTTACAGAACAGCTATATAGGGCAATGACGATAATAAAAGGTGAACCCTATCACCACAAATAAACTTATCTTCTCATTAATTATTCTATTGAGTAGGAATTGTTTATCTTTGCAAACAAAGAACAAGTTAAGCGACCTTTGAAATTAAATTTAAAGCAACATATACAACATTGAATTTTATGGCTATTATGAGGAAATATTTTATTTTATTTGTGTTACTTATTGTTGTATCAACGGCTTATCCTCAAGCTGTTATGGAATTTGTAACCACTTCTCATGACTTTGGCAATATAAAAGAAACCGACGGACCTGTTTCATACGATTTTGTATTTAAGAATACGGGGAATGCGCCGATAATACTTAAAAATGTGGAATCATCATGCGGTTGCACATCTCCGCAATGGACAAAACAACCTGTTTTGCCGGGTAAAACAGGTTTTGTGAAAGCCACATTTGATCCCAAAGATCGACCTTCTTATTTCGACAAAACAATCACGGTAACATCGAATGCTAAAAACTCCGTCGCGGAATTGAAAATAAAAGGGAATGTAGAACCTAAAAATCGCACGGTGCTTGATGATTACCCCTATGAACAACCTTCCGGTATACGTTTACCTTTTGACCATCTTTCACTTATCTCCGCAGTGAAGGGCGACTTGAAACAAGTTGAGATTAAATTTTACAACAATTCAGGTAAGGATGTGAAAATTTTATTCCCTAAATTGCCTGATTATCTAAAAATTACTGTAGAGCCTGAACCGGTAAAATCGAAATCCGTAGGAGTGTTTAATATAGAATACAATACAGTCCTCAAAGGCGAATACGGTTTAAACACTGAGATTGTTGAAATGTCCGTAAATGGTAAACTTTATCCGGTACGCTTGTCGATTTTTATAGAAGAAGATTTTAACGGTATTAAAATGTCAACCGCACCTGTGATTGAAGTAGCGAAAAAGTATTACAATTTCGGTACGGTGAAAAGAGGTCAACAAGCCGGATTTACTTATGAAATAACCAATTCAGGTAAATCTACTTTGAAAATCCATAGAGTTTATTCAACAGATGAGAACATAGGAACACAATTATCTAAGAATGAGTTAGGGGAAGGAGAGACTGCTTATTTAAAGGTATTTACAAATGGCAATATCCCTGCCGGCAAAATTTCGGCGATTATTAGTATCATATCGAACTCACCGATTAATAGCGAATTAAAATTAAGATTTTACGGAGAAATACAATGAAAAAACATATCCCTAATTTTATAACCACACTCAACGTAGTTTCAGGCAGTATGTCGGTAATTATGAGTCTTGACGGGAAGATCGAATATGCTGCCGGTTGCATCGTTTTAGGAATGTTTTTTGATTTTTTTGACGGTTTTGTTGCTCGTTTATTGCATGTAAAATCGGAATTCGGTAAGCAATTGGACTCACTCGCAGATATGCTTACATTCGGTTTTGCTCCTGCAATTTTGGCTTACTTTTTAATACGTGATAGCTCGCAGGCACTTGCCTTTTCGGTACTTTTGATACCTGCACTTTCCGCTTGTCGTTTAGCTAAATTCAACTTGGATACACGTCAATCGGTTTCGTTTAGGGGGTTACCTGTACCGGCACATGCACTTTTTTGGGTTAGTCTTGTATTTACGAAATTATACTATCCTGATTTTTACGGATATTTCTTTTCAAATGTATGGATATTAATCGCTTGTGTTGTTATTCTATCGCTACTTTTAGTGTCGGATTTACCTATGTTTTCTTTGAAACTTTCTACTTTTAAATGGAAAGAGAATAGATTACTTTATGTGTATATAATCTTAATTATATGCACATTAATCTTTGTTGGTGTGAAAGGTATTATTTTTTTAATACCGTTCTACATCCTAACTTGTGCTGTGGGCACCTTTATTAAGAAATAATTTAGAATTATAAAGTAATTTCCGGTTCGTAAGAAACGTAGTCGTAGTCGGGAGAAACAACAGTTTCGTGATTTTCTATTGTCTTACCGATAGGTACCGATGCAGCACCTACAAATGCTTCGAAATTATCTTCATCGCTTGAGAATCTTTGACCTACGAAAAGCACCAACATAACTAAACCCGCAAGAACAACAGCTGCCACTCCGTATTTCATCAATTTATGCACCAAATTACTTCCATCCATGTTGATATAAGGTGTCATATCATTATACGGCGGAATCTTTATTTGTGGAGCCGAAGACTGTTTAGGGTTAGTTGCATCATCGTTTTTAGATGTATGTTTGTCTATAGTTTGCTCTACTTTAGGTACTTCAATCTTATCCATACCGTAAGAATCTGCAAGAAAATTATAACTACCTGTTTCAAAAACTACATTGAAACGCCTATCTGTATAGAAGACACCTATATCTCCGAATGGAATACGCTTACCTTGATTTAATCTCACTTTCAGGTCTTCACTGAAAAGTTGTAACTGTTTCAATGCTTGAGAATAAGAGATGTTTTCCTTTGCACAAATCCAGTTTACCAACAGACCGTCATTATTTTTCAAATTTTTGTTGAAAGCAATCTCTTTGGATGGCGGATAAATCATTCCGGTATTTTCGTCGATATATGCACTCTTATAATTACATATAAAAGCTCCCACATCAGGAACTATCACGCAATCATGAAGAAAAAGCAGGTCGGATATATAGTCTACAAACTTGTGCATGTTGCAAATGTAGAAAAAAATCACAAAACGTCAATAAGTTTTATGAAAAAATTTATTTATAAAGGAGTTTTTATAAATTTTACTCGTAGCTTATACCATTATAGAATTGAAAAACTTGTCGTAAATAGACACGTAATCTGCTCTGGTTGAGTACTCTATGAACGGTTTGCCAATTTCGTCAACATATTGTCTCAATGCCGGATCCAAATTAGGAGTATTGAAGATTACACCGTCGGAATAATTGAAAGCCAGCTTATTTACATTGTTATAATTAGGAATACTTATCACATCAACATCATCTTCACATATATTTTCGCTGATAAGTTTCTTATTGAAATTGACATCTAATGTGTTATCAAATAAATCATCGGCAGTAGAATAGACTACTTTTGCTTTTGAAAAAATAGGATCATCGCTATAATCTTTTTTCAATAATATTGGTACGGAAGCAGTAAACCAACCTTGACAGTAGACTAAATCCGGAGCCCAACCAAGTTTTTTCACTGTTTCAAAAACACCCTTTGCAAAAAATATACTTCTTTCATCATTATCTTTATAAAAATTACCGTTTTCATCTCTTGTCATGTGACGGTGATGGAAATAATCTTCATTATCAATGAAATAAACTTGCATTCGTGCAGATTGAATTGAAGCTACTTTTATGATTAGAGGGTGATCGGCGTCATTTATAATTAAATTCATGCCGGAAAGTCTTATAACCTCATGCAATTGGTTACGTCTGTCGTTAATGCAGCCGAATCGTGGCATGAAAGTTCGGATTTCTTTACCTTTATCCTGAATGCCTTGTGGCAGAAATCTGCCGATGTAAGACATGTCGGTTTCAGGTAGATAAGGCATTATCTCGGAAGAGATAAAAAGTACTCTTTTTTTTCCCATAAATCAAAGTTTCCCGAAAAATTATACAAAGATACACAAAAAATCTTTAAATCGATTATACTTTTATTAATATTTTGAATTTTCTTTGAGATTACAAACCTTTTGCTACGTGAAGAACTTCAATATAAATTTGTACATTTGCATTTTATAGTAGTTAAAAACAAAGACAAGTTAAAGATGGCAAAAATACCAACAATACCCAAGGGAACACGCGATTATTCGCCGGATGTGATGGTTAGGCGCAATTATATTTTCGATACTATTAAGAGTGTTTTCAGGCTTTATGGTTATTCTCCCTTGGAAACTCCTGCGATGGAAAATATTTCAACGTTAATGGGTAAGTATGGGGAGGAAGGAGATAAATTACTTTTTAAGATACTTAATTCCGGAGACTTTTTGGCAGATGTTAGTGAAGATGAATTAATTGAAAAGAATAGCTCGCGGTTAACCGGAAAAATTGCAGAGAAAGGTTTGCGTTATGATTTAACAGTGCCATTTGCCCGTTATGTGGTTCAACATCAAAATGAAATCACGTTTCCTTTTAAACGCTATCAGGTGCAACCTGTTTGGCGTGCAGACCGTCCTCAAAAAGGTCGTTACAGAGAATTTTATCAATGTGATGTGGATGTAATAGGTAGTGATTCGCTTTTAAATGAGGTGGAATTGATACAAATTGTGGATGAAATTTATAAGCGTCTGAAATTGAATGTTCGTTTACATATTAATAATCGAAAAGTGCTTGCCGGAATTGCGGAGGTTATAGGTGAGAATGAAAGATTGTCGGATATAACAGTGGCTATAGACAAGATTGAAAAAATCGGTTTGGAGAAAGTGAATGAAGAGTTGAGAGAAAAGGGAGTTAGTGAGATTGGAATTCAAAAGTTGCAACCGATTTTAAAATTACAAGGTTCAAATAATGATAAACTTGTGGAACTTAAACATATACTTGCAGACAGTGAAACCGGTTTGAAAGGAATTTCTGAGTTGGAAATTATTTTTGCTTATTTGGATGATTCGGATATTTCCACCGACATCCGATTGGATTTGACTTTAGCACGTGGGTTGAGTTATTATACGGGAGCAATTTTTGAGGTTAAGTCGCTGGATGTTGAAATGGGAAGTATTACCGGTGGCGGTAGATATGACGATTTAACCGGTATTTTCGGTTTATCAGGAATGTCGGGAGTCGGTATTTCATTTGGAGCCGACAGAATTTATGATGTGATGTTACAATTGGACATCTTTCCTAAGGATACGGATTACACTACTCGTATATTATTTGTAAATTTCGGAGAAAAAGAGGAAAAGTATTGTATAAAATTAGCTCAAAAATTGCGTTCGGCAGGAGTGAATGTCGAATTATATCCCGAAGCTGCAAAAATGAAGAAGCAAATGGCTTATGCGGATAAAAAGAGCATCCCTTATGTGGCTTTGGTTGGAGAGGAAGAAATGAAGTCTGGAATGATAACGTTGAAAAACATGAATACAGGCGAGCAAATACGTTTGAGCGAGAAAGAACTTGAGAATTTAAAGATATGATACATTATATTTCATCTCATAGACTCACTTTTGAGATAATCGAGGATATTCTAAAAAATGATTATAAGTTGGCACTCTCAAAAGAAAGTCGTCAATTAATTGTTGATTGTAAAGAATATCTTGATAATAAGATAAAAAATACAGACCATCCTATTTATGGTATAACTACAGGTTTCGGTTCTCTATGTAAAATAAGTATTCCGAAAGAAGATTTAAGTCGTTTGCAGGCAAATTTAGTAATGTCTCATGCTTGTAGTGTAGGAGTGCCGGTTGCGAAAGATATAGTTAAACTGATGTTATTGCTGAAAGCGCATGCGCTTTCTCTCGGTAAATCGGGAGTACAATTGGCAACGGTTGAACGTATTATTGCAATGTTTAACAACGATGTGCTACCTGTGGTCAGGGAGCAAGGTTCGCTTGGCGCTTCCGGCGATTTGGCACCGCTTGCTAATTTGTTTTTACCCTTGATAGGTGAGGGTGAAGTATATTACAAAGGTGAGATTTGTGATGCTAAGGAAGTAAATCAACTTCTTGGTTGGCAACCAATAACACTTGGAGCTAAAGAAGGTTTGGCTTTGCTTAACGGTACGCAATTTATGAGTTCGCATGCGGTTTATGCGTTGTTGCATATTTTCAAACTTGTTAAATATGCCGATATAATAGGTGCATTGTCATTAGATGCTTACGATGGTCGGTTGGATCCGTTTATGCCACAAGTACAAGCGGCACGTCCGCATCCGGGTCAGATTGAAACAGCTCGTAATGTGATGGCTTTGCTTGAAGGTTCGGAGTTTCAAAATAAAAAGAAGAAGTACTTACAAGATCCGTATTCGTTCAGATGTATGCCACAGGTGCATGGAGCCACTAAGGATGCGGTCATGTATGCTGCATCGGTAGTTGATAGGGAAATAAATTCGGTAACGGATAATCCGACTATTTTTGCTGACGACGACATGATTATTTCAGGGGGTAATTTTCACGGTCAACCGTTGGCATTGGCGTTGGATTTTGTTAGTATTGCCGTTGCCGAGTTGGCAAGTATCTCGGAAAGACGCACTTATCGTTTACTTTCCGGTGATCGTAAGCATTTGCCTGAATTCCTTGTTGCAAATCCGGGTCTGAATTCCGGATTTATGATACCTCAATATGCCGCTGCAGCTATTGTGAGCCAAAATAAGCAGTTATGTACACCTTGTTCGGTAGATTCAATTCCATCTTCTAATGAGCAGGAAGACCATGTGAGCATGGGTGGTAACGCAGCTACAAAAACGGTGAGAGTGGTTGAGAATGTGGAAAAAGTATTAGCAATAGAGCTTATGAATGCAGCACAAGCAATTGATCTGCAACGTCCTGTTAAGACTTCTCCCTATCTTGAAAAGTTTTTGGCGGATTTTCGTTTGGTCGTACCTTTTAGTGATTGCGACAGGGTTATGTATAAAGACATTGATGCTGCTGTTGCTTTTTTGCGACATGGTGAGTTTGAGGAATTTACAAGAGAATGAAGAAATTACATTTATACATGTTGAGGAGCTTCACAGGTCCTTTTTTTGCAACATTTTTCATCAGTATGTTTGTGTTGTTGATGCAAATGTTGTGGAGATATATAGACGACTTGGTGGGTAAGGGCTTAGATTTCTCAATAATTTTAGAATTGCTCTTTTATTTTTCTTTGACGTTGATACCTATGGCATTACCATTGGCAGTGTTACTTTCTTCAATAATGACTTTCGGTAATTTGGGAGAAAATTATGAACTAATCGCGCTTAAATCGGCAGGAATTTCATTATATCGGATTATGTTACCTTTGATAATAGTAGTGGTTGCATTGGCAATAGGTACTTTTTTATTTTCCAACAACGTTTTGCCGGTGGCAAATATGAAATCGGTGAATTTGCTTTACGACATTAAGAAGCATAAACCGGAAGTTTCATTCAAAGAAGGAGTTTTTACCAATGATTTGGAGGGTTACAGCATAAAGGTTGACAGAATAAATAAAGAAACCGGTATGATGTATAATATGTTGATATATAATCATAAAGAAGTAAGTGGTAATTACGAAGTAACTAAAGCGGATTCGGGTATGATGTTAAGTTTTCCGAACTCATCCATTATAGAATTAGTACTTTACAGCGGTAACACTTACACGGATGAAGGTTTAAAACCTACAAATCGTAAAACTTTTCCTTTCAGACGCTTGGAATTTAATAAACAAACAGCATTAATTGACATTGGTAATAACGATTTTGAACGTAGTGATGAGGATTTTTTAACATCCATAATGATGAATATAAATCAATTGGATAATACGGTAGATTCCTTGAAAAAGGAACTTTCTACCAAAAGAGTGGAGAAAGTACGTAATTTGTTGAGAAATAACTATCGTAAGAATAAAGAGATCAATGTAAAGAATGATAGTGTTCTAAAAATTGAAACTGCCGGAATGGTATTAAATCCGGATTCGTTGTTTTTTACTTTGGAACCGGATGAACGACAGAGAGTTGCAGAACTTGCGGTGCAAAATGCAAGGGAAGTGAAGGCAAATGTCGAAGCTGATTATGCTTTTTATAAAAGACAGGAGACGCAAATTCGTAAAAATCAATTGGAATGGCACAAAAAATTCACATTCCCATTTGCTTGCATAATATTTTTCTTCATAGGTGCACCTCTTGGAGGTATCATTCGTAAAGGTGGACTCGGTGCACCTATAGTTATATCCGTTTTCCTTTTTATTATTTATTACGTGGTTTCAATGATAGGTGAGAGGTCGGCAAAGGAGGGTGTTATGAATGTTATTTTGGGTGCATGGTTGTCATCTATAGTTTTTTTACCTTTGGGAATAATGCTTACGTATAAATCGGTAACCGATTCGGAGATACTGAATGCCGAATCATATATGAAATTCGTAAATAAATTCACACACTTTTTTAAAAAGAAACGTAATGACTGACAATGGTTTGAGGATAGTTTATATGGGAACTCCGGAGTTCGCTGTCTATCCGTTAGCTCAACTTATAGAAAATGGTTACAACGTTGTAGGAGTTGTTACAAATCCCGACAAGCCGGCAGGAAGAGGTCAGAAATTACAGGAATCGGCGGTTAAAGAATATTCTGTTAAGCAAGGTTTGCCCATCCTACAACCTGAGAAATTTAAAGATGATGATTTTTTAAAGGTTTTGAAATCTTGGAATGCTGATTTGAATATTGTAGTGGCATTCAAAATGTTGCCGCAAGTTGTGTGGAATATGCCGCGCTTGGGTACAATGAATTTGCATGCTTCGCTTTTGCCGGATTATCGAGGTGCAGCACCGATAAACAGAGTTATTATGAATGGTGAAGATGTTACGGGTGTAACCACTTTTCTTTTAAATCACGGAATGGATACCGGCAGTTTGCTTTTGCAGAAAAGAGTTGCTATCGGAGAATCCATGACAGCCGGAGAACTGCATGATGAACTTATGATTAAAGGTGCGTCTTTACTTACGGAAAGTATAGATCTATTGGCTTCCGGTAATTATAGAATGATAAAACAAGATGAAGTTTTACATGGACGTGTACCGAAAATGGCACCTAAAATCTTTAAGGAGGACATGAAAATCAACTGGAAACAGAAATTGGGTGTTATTTACAATCAAGTTCGTGGTCTTTCTCCTTTTCCTGCAGCTTGGACAGAGTTACGTAATACGATTAACGGAGAAATTGTTTTGTTGAAAATTTTTAAAGTAACGAGATCATATAACAATAACGATATAAAGTTTGCTAACCCCCAATTGAAAACGGACTATAAGACTTATTTGGAAATATTGCTTCCTGAAGGATCGTTGTTTATTGAAGAACTTCAAATTTCTGGTAGAAAACGTATGAAAATACAAGAATTTCTGCGTGGATTTCGACCTGATAATTATGAAATCATAGATTCTTAAAATCCGATTTTAATTTTTATGCCTACTGCCATCGGATTTACTTTTTCGGCAAATCTTTTTGGTGAATTATCATCTGCATACGAGGAATAGAGAACCGAACCGTAAGAAAAATCTTGAGGATTTGATGAATTGTAGTTAACTAACTGTTCCGGACTGTTTTTATCATTATTAACGTTGTTTAGTCCGTAATCAAGGAAGAAAAGAGTGTAAAGGTAAAATTTCTTTGATAGGTTCCATTTGGCACCAAATTCAAGGGATATTGAATAGGCTGTAGAAAAATCGAATTTTTCTTTATTTGAACGATTGTAAAAACGTCCCAAACCAAGTTCGGCAGTTTCACTGTCTTCAAGGCGTGTCGCATGATAGTAAGCAGAATTTGTAACTTCCCCGATTTCGGTTTCATACTCAGTGTTCATCGGTAGACCTATTTTAATTCCGGCTGCACCGTAGAAACGATTCTTACCTACCACTTGCTGATATTGAGCCATTATAGGAATATTTAAATAGCGTGCGAACTGTTTTTCTTTATAGTTCAGAATAGAACTTCTAAAATCGAACGCTTCAAGACTATTGTCGGCGTTAACGGTATATTGTTCATTTATTTTGTCAATTGTAACGGTAGCATTATAATAAGCTAATTCGACACCGGTTCCAAGTCCGAACCGATCATTTAAATAAAAACTGTATCCTAAGCCATACATACCTCCAAAGCTACCGCCTTTACTTATTATTTCGGAACCGTATTTAAGTGATGCCGCGCCACCTGCTACCCAAACAGAGAATTCATGTTTCTTATAATCAGGATAGTTGTTCTGGGTAAAAGCCTTGTTAGAAAGGTAAGTCAAAATAATTATTGTTATTAAAAAAAACTTTTTCATATTATTTGATGTTAGTTTATTATTTGTATGATTTCATTATTTTTTTACCATTTCTACGATGTTGTTAAAAAGTGGTTTCATCCCTATTAAATATAAATAATAATAGAAATACTTGATGTTATTGAGTTTGAGGAGCAGTAAAGGCATTAAAACATTATTGATTTTTATGTATATTTAAGCAATTTTCACGAAATCATTTGCTTTTATGTGTAGAAAGACTTAAGTTTGTGGCTTATAATGATGAAAAATTACACCAAATCATGAGGTACCGGATTTTATTTGTATGTTGTTTTTTTATACAAATCCTTAATGCTCATTCGCAGAATGTTGGCGGTTATGTTTTAGATGAGAAGAAAGACCCTATTCCGGGAGCTACCTTATATTTACGTGAATTAATGCAAGGTATGGCAACCGGTTTGGATGGAGGATTTCAATTAAATTTGCCTGAAGGTGATTATACTTGTGATGTTAGTTCTATGGGTTTTGAGAGGCAAACTATAAATTTGCATGTAGGTAAATCAAAACAAATATTGGAAGTAATTCTTAAATCAAGGACATTTCTTTTGGATGAGGTTAGAGTATTTCCGTCGGATGAGGAACCGGCATATTTTATAATGAGACGAGCCATAGCTCGTGCACCTTTCCATCGCAATCAAGTTAAACGCTATACATCTGAAGCTTATATTAAAGGTGGTTTTGTTTTGGAAAAACTTCCAAAACTTTTTTTGGATGAAAAAGCCAAGAAGTTCTATGATCTTATAAAAGGTAAAAAAATGATGATGGAAGCGGTGCAAGAGATTGAATTTAATGCGCCTGAAAGTTATAAGCGAAATATAATTGCGTTCTCAACAACAATACCTGATGATATTGATTCGGGACTTGATCCGGAGGATGCTTTAGGTTTATTAGTATCATCCATTTATAGTGAAAACATTCAAGGTATGGTTTCACCGCTTTCGAGAAATGCATTTTCTGTTTTTAATTTCAAATTTATAGGATCTTATGAACAAGGGAATCACACTGTTAGTAAAATTCTTTTTGTTCCAAAGAGAAGATTTGCCAAATTACCTCACGGTGAATTGCATATAGAAGAGGACGATTGGAGTGTTGTTTATTTCGACTTTTCTTATGAGAATTCTATTTTTCAATCTCGAACAAAAGCTACTTGTAACGAGGTGAAGGATAATGTTTTTCTTCCTACTTCCTATGACATTGATATTAAATTAAAATTCTTTGGGGTAAAAGCAGATTTGGAATATGATGCTTCCATTAAATATAAAGATATAGAGTTGAATGTTGCCGCTGAGGAAAAATCGCCTGTTGTGAAGTATGATACGATTGAAAAAGTGAAATCAGCGAGACAAATAAAGGCGGAAAAAAAGTTGAACAAACTTATGGAAAAACCAAAACTTTCCAATCGTGAGGCTTTACGTATAGCTCAACTTTCTAATGAGATAATGAGAGAAGAAAAAGGAGAAGATCCTATGGAAGTGAAATTCAGTGAGATGAACGACGATGTTTCGGTTGACTCCTTAGCTTCAAAACGTGATACTGTTTTTTGGAGACAAAACCGTACCATCCCTTTGATAGAGCAGGAAAAGATGGCTTATAATAATAAAGATACTTTGCGAAAATTAATTGTGGCGGTTAGTTCCGAGATGAATTCCAATGACGACGGCAAAGGTTCAAATTTATTTAATAACAATGCGATGAATTATATCATCTCCGGTGGGAAAATTAAATTTAATGAGAACAATTCTCTGAGTATAGGTGGTTTGTTGGGTGCTTTTAAAGAATACAATTTTGTTGACGGTTGGAGTTTTGGTCAGAAACTTTCGTACAAATACACCTACGATAATAAATCTCATTATTTTATTATTTCTCCATCAGTTCATTATCTGACAGGGAGAAAATCGATAAATTGGAATACAAATATCTCAGCAACTTTTCTGAAGAAATATTTGGGTGAAATATCAGTTAAATTCGGAGATGAATCGCAGGATTACAAAGGTATTTACGGAGCGTCGCGAGTTGAAAACATGTTAGTGTCTTTTTATGGAGACAACTATATGTCTTTTTACAGGAGTAGATTTGTGGTATTATCGGGTAAAATTCGCTTACAACCCGGTGTTTATGTAGGTTTGGCTGCTAAAACCGAAAAGAGGAATGTTTTGCAGAACACTGTAAGTTGGACACGTAAGGGTACAGCTAATCCCAATGCTCCTTCACGTGAAAGAGGTGTGAATATGCCCGACAATTATTCTTCTACCGTTGGTGTACAGTTTACCTACACTCCTTCAATGCGTTATACTGTAATAAATGGAGTAAAAAAAGAATATTCCTCTAATTCCCCAACATTTAATCTACTCTACAAAAAAGGTTTTTCAACAGGAGAAAAGAGAGAAAACATATTTGATATGCTTGAAGCCGGTATAGAGCAGAAAGTGGTTTTAAATATTTTTGACAACTTCTACTATTCGGTTGAAATAGGTAAATTTTTGAACAAAGATGGATTATATTTTCCTGATTATAAGCATTTTCATACAATTGGTTGGGGCTTCAGCTCATGGGGATTTAAAGATGAATTTTTCCTTGCTCATTACTATCGTCTTCACACTAATGATAAATGGTTGAAGGCTGCCTTAAATTATTCATCTAAATTTTTGTTTATAAAACGTCTTCCTTTTATGCAGGATTTTTGGTTTGACGAGGCGTTACATGCCCGTTATTTATGGACTCCTGAGGTGAATAATTATCTTGAATGTGGTTATTCGTTAGGATTTGGAGAAGAAATAAGGGGTGGCATTTTCTTTAATTTCGACAAGATGAAATATCGAAGTATGGAGTTTAAATTTTCTTTTTTGATAGGTAATAATTGGTTTGTAAATAAATTATAGTTAAGTTATGAGATACATTGCAAAATTTATTATGTGGATAGCAGGCTGGAAATATGTTGGTGAAATACCGAAAGAAAATAAATCTGTTGTAGCAGCAGTGCCTCACACTTCCGGTTGGGATTTCTTTTGGGGAGAGATGGCTTTTTTGAGTATAGGTTTACCCACATATATACTGATGAAAAAAGAATATTTCTTTTTCCCGTTGGGAGTATTATTGCGGGCATTAAAGGTAATACCCGTTGATAGGGGTAAAAAAGACAGTCAACTTGTAGACCAATTAATAGATGAATTTGGTAGGAGGAAGCGTATACACCTTTGCATAACGCCGGAAGGCAGTCGTAAGAAGCGTAAGAAATGGAAAAAAGGTTTTCTTGTGATAGCAAATGCCGTGAATGTTCCGGTGCATTTGGGACGTTTGGATTATAAAAGAAAGGAAGTAACTGTTGGACCGATTTTTCAACCGACCGGAGATATTGAAGCAGATATGAAATATATTATGTCTACTTATCGTGATGCTAATCCTAAGTATCCTGAAAATTTTTACAGCGGGGAAGATTGAAGATGAAAGTTGCCCTAATCCAAATGGAAATATGTTGGGGTGATGTGGAAGCCAATCTCCAACGACTTTCGGAAAGGTTTTCCGACGATTTGGGATGTGATATTATATTGTTGCCTGAGATGTTTGCCGTAGGAAGTCTGATGACACGTAAAAATTCATCGGAAACTCGTTCACTTTTTGAGAAAACAGCCTTATATTGGGAACGGATTTGTTCTGCTATGACTGTTTGGGCGCGTAGACAGAATGCTTTGGTTATGGGTAGTGCTGTTTGCAGCGAAGGCGATAAACTTTATAATCGTATGATTGCAGCTATGCCTGATGGTGGCTATCTTTTTTATGATAAACGTCATTGTTTCACAACTTCCGGTGAAAATGAATATATTACTTCCGGTAACCGTCGACAGATTTTTGAATTTCGAGGTTTGAAAGTGGCGACATTTATTTGTTATGACCTTAGATTTCCGGTGTGGAGTCGTAATCGAGAGAAATATGATCTTGCAGTTTATGTTGCTAATTGGCCAACAAGTCGTAGAGACGTGTGGATGACTTTACTGAAAGCCAGAGCCGTTGAAAATCAATGCTATGTGGCAGGTGTGAATTGTGTAGGTACGGATGTTGACGGTTTGCATTATTCCGGTGATTCCATGCTTGTAGACGCAAGAGGCTGTATTGTTGCATCAGCTTCTCCCGATAATGAAGAAATCTTGAAAGCGGAAATTAATATCGAACAATTGTCAACTTTGCGGGAAAAGTTTCCCGTTTTAAATGATATGGATGAATTTGCAATAAAAATATAGCAATTTTAAATGAGAATAGACATACTGAGTGTGGTACCGGAATTATTGGAAAGTCCGTTAAATCATTCGATTATAAAGCGAGCATGCGAGAAAGGGATTGTTGAAATCCATATTCACGACATTCGTAATTGGAGTAAGGATAAACATCGGAAAGTTGATGACTATCCTTTTGGTGGTGATGCCGGTATGGTTATGATGATACAACCGGTTTTTGACTGTTTGGCTGATTTGACAGCTCAACGTAGTTACGATGAAATTATATACACATCTCCGGATGCTCCGGTTTTCAATCAAAAAACGGCAAATGAGTTATCGTTAAAAGAGAACATTATTATATTGTGTGGTCATTATAAAGGGATTGACCAGAGAATAAGAGACCATTTGATAACGCGTGAAATTTCAGTTGGTGACTACGTTTTGACCGGTGGAGAACTTCCGGCTTGTATCATGACAGATGCCATTGTACGTCTTTTACCCGGTGCAATGAGTGATGAAACATCTGCTTTGAGCGATTCTTTTCAGGATGATCTTTTGGCTCCGCCGGTGTATACGCGACCGGCAGAATTCAACGGGTGGAAAGTGCCGGAAATACTTTTATCCGGTAACCATGCCAAAATAAAGGAATGGCAAGACAAAACGGCATACGAACGTACATGTATGTTGCGTCCCGATTTACAACAGGATAGTACTAATTGATTAAATAATTACTGTTATGGAGAACACTATTTTATTATTTAACGCATATCTGTTTTTAGCTGACGGATTTGAGGAAATGGAAGCACTCAACACTGTTGATGTTCTTAGGCGTGCCGGCGTACAGGTTACAACGGTTTCCATAAAGGACGCCAAAGAAGTTACGGGTGCACATCAAATAATGGTTATAGCGGATAAAATGCTGACCGAAGTACTTAACGAAAAAGCGGAGATACTAATATTTCCGGGTGGTATGCCCGGAGCAAAGAATCTTGGAGAGTGTGATCCGCTTATTGAAATGCTCAAAAAACATTTTGCAAAAGGCGGTAAAATAGCTGCCATTTGTGCAGCTCCTGCTATGGTGTTCGGAAAACTTATTCTTAAAGAGGGAACTCGACTCACTTGTTATCCAGGATTTGAATCTTATCTTTCAAAATATGACGTAACCGATGAAGGTGTTGTAGTTGATGGAAACGTAATCACGGCAAAAGGACCTGCATACGCTGTAGATTTCGGACTCACAATCGTAGAACAGATAATCGGTAAAGAGAAAGCTCAAGAAGTGGCATCGGGATTGCTATACGTTTGGTAGAAATTTACTATCTTTGTCAAATTTTATAAAAAAGAAAAATATGGCGCAAATAATGAACGATATATCAAGAACATTCAATGAATATCTCTTGATACCGGGTTTGACCACTAAAGAGTGTGTACCTTCGCAAATATGCTTGCAATCACCATTAGTCAAATATAAAAAAGGTGAAACACCGACAATTAGATTGAATGTGCCGTTTGTGTCGGCGATTATGCAATCTGTGTCTGACAGTAAAATGGCAATTGCTTTGGCGAGGAATGGAGGGATTTCATTTATATTTGGTTCTCAGTCAATTGATAGTCAGGCTGAAATGGTGAGAAGAGTAAAAAAATTTAAAGCAGGTTTTGTTGTTAGTGATGCTAATCTCACACCGGAAAACACCTTAAAGGACGTTGTCGAACTTAAAAATAGAACAGGATTTTCAACCATAGGTATCACGGAAGACGGTACTTCAAACGGTAAATTGCTCGGTATAGTAACGACTCGCGACTATCGTCCGAGTCGTGATAGCATGGATAAGAAGATTAAGGACTTTATGACACCTTTTTCCAAGTTGGTTACTGCTCAACTTGGAATTGGTCTGGACGAAGCTAATGACATTATTTGGGACAATAAACTTAATGCTTTGCCGATAATTGATGATGAGCAGAATTTGCGCTATTTCGTGTTTCGCAAAGATTATGACAGTCATAAGGAAAATCCTAATGAAATGCTTGATGATCACAAGAGATTGATTGTCGGAGCAGGTATTAACACTCGTGATTACAAAGAACGTATACCGGCTTTGGTTGATGCCGGCGTTGATGTGCTTTGCATTGATTCTTCCGATGGGTTTTCGGAATGGCAGAAAAATACAATTGATTTTGTTCGTGAACGTTATGGCGACAGTATAAAAATAGGTGCCGGTAATATCGTTGATCAAGAGGGATTTATGTATCTTGCAGAAGCCGGAGCAGATTTTGTGAAAGTTGGTATAGGTGGAGGTTCTATTTGTATCACTCGTGAGCAGAAAGGAATTGGTCGCGGACAAGCCACATCCATAATAGAAGTAGCACGGGCACGTGATGACTATTACGCTAAAACCGGTGTTTACATACCGATATGTTCCGACGGCGGTATTGTGCATGACTACCACATGGTACTTGCACTTGCAATGGGTGCGGACTTCTTAATGATGGGTAGATATTTTGCTCGTTTTGATGAAAGTCCGACCAAGAAACTAATGGTTGGTAACAATTATGTTAAAGAATACTGGGGAGAAGGTTCAAATCGTGCACGCAATTGGCAGCGTTATGACATGGGAGGTACCGACGGTTTGAAATTTGAAGAAGGTGTTGATAGTTACGTGCCTTATGCCGGTAAATTAAAAGATAACCTTGAAGTAACACTTGGGAAAATCAAATCTACCATGTGTAGTTGCGGTGCACTCACTTTGCCGGAATTAAAAGAAAAAGCAAAAATAACAATGGTATCGTCAACAAGTATCATTGAAGGAGGAGCACATGACGTGATTCTTAAAGAAACGCAAGGATAGTATGTGTGAAAAGTCTGAAAAAATATTGTCGTTTTTTCGTGAATGACGTCAAGATAATTTATCTTTGCAACACTTTATTAATTTTAAACTTGCTGATTTTATGAAAAACTATTCTATTATATTGTATACGGTTTTGGTATTCGCTGTTGCAATACTTTACATTTTATATTTCACATCTGATAATCAAACTAATGAGGTTAAATCTGATGGAACGGTTGTAGTGAAAGGTAAAGGAGCGAGCAGCATTGTTTACATCAATACGGATACTTTGTTAAACAAATATCAGTTGGCAATTGATTTAAATGAGGCTTTTTTGAAGAAACAGGAAGAACGCAGTACGGAACTTAATATTCAGGCGAAAGATTTAGACAGGCAGGCAACAGAGTTTCAGCGTAAATTGGAAAATAACGGTTTCCTCACAAGAGCGAGAGCCGAATCCGAAAAAAATGACATACTTCGTAAGCAACAACAGTTTGAACAATTGCGTCAGGAATTAACCGACAAGATGATGAAAGAACAGAGTGATATTTATAAACGTTTGATTGAAGATATTACGAAATTCTTGAAAGCCTACAATGCTCAAAAAGGTTATGATATTGTTTTGAGCACCACTGCTTCCGGTACGGTTTTCTATGCTGAAAAAGGTTTTGACATAACCAATGAGGTGGTTAATGAATTGAATGCCGGATATAAAAAATCTGCAAAATAAAAAGTCTATAAGCCTTGCTCTGGTAATTCCGGTTCTTGATGAACCTGAAATCTTTGAGACATTAAAATCTATTTATAGTTGTGATCTACGGGATAACCGACAGATTGATGTGTTTGTTATTGTAAATCATTCTTCCGGAGCAAATGCCGAAATTAAAATAAAGAATAGTGAGTTGTATGAAATGCTCAAAGTCTTTTCGTTTGAGCGGTCTTTTGATTCCCCAACACATGGCAAAAAGAACTTCAAACTTCACATAATAAAAGCATTTGATTTGGACGTGCGGTATGCCGGTGTCGGTTTGGCTCGTAAGTTGGCGATGGATGCAGCAGTTGAGCATTTTACAGAGACCGGATGTAGCGATGGAATTATAGCTTCGCTTGATGCCGACACTTTGGTGGCAACCAACTATATTGATACTTTGTTATCTACATTTGAAGGCAGCAAAATTTCCGGTGCTTCAATCTACTTTGAACATCCTTTTGAAAATGAAGATTATGATGTCAAGTCGTCCATAATCAAATATGAACTTTATTTACGATATTACAGGCATGCGCTCGCTTGGTTACAACATCCTTATTCTCACTATGCCGTTGGTTCGGCTTTTGTGGTGAGAGCACGGGACTATAAGGCAGTGGGAGGTATGAACAGGCGACAGGCGGGTGAGGATTTTTATTTTATACAAAAACTTATTGCCGGTAGAAGATTTGTCGAACTTAATTCAACTGCTGTTTATCCTTCTGCAAGAATTTCCGAGCGCACACCTTTTGGCACAGGTCAGGCAGTGAAATCAATAATCGCTAACGGCGGAGAATATAGTGTTTACAATTTTAATGCGTTTCTGCCGTTGAAACCGTTTTTTGAGGGTGTTGTTATACTTTTCAAGGTAAAGTCGGAAATGGTTGATGAATATATGAAATGTCAGAAGGAACCTTTGAAGTCGTTCTTAGCGGATTCGGATTTTGTAGATAGTGTGAGTGAATTGAATGACAACACCGGTAATTCGGAACATTTTGTGAAACGTTTTTTCGATTACTTCAATGCTTTCAAAGTTTTGAAATACCTCAATTATGCTCACTCCGAATTTTTTGAAAAGCAAGAAGTGCTAACGGCAGCAAGATGTTTGTTTAATGTTATCGGTTTACCGGCACCTTCCGATGAATTGGATGCACTAATGATGCTTAGAGCCATTGACAAACAGTGTTGACGGCTTTATTTTACGACTGTTAAATAGCGTACCATGTCAAGATTATAACCTTTTTCACCTTTTTTTCGCCAATTATTGTCGTAGACGCCAATATCTTCAAAAATGAAATTTCCGGCTTTTATCATTTCATCGGCATGAGCGGAACTTACAAGTACAAAAGGTGTTAGTTCCTTTAAATTTTCGTTGTCATTTATGTCTAACGGTCTAATGATTTTATCTGCTTCATACACCAATTCAATGCGTAGAAATTCGTCCTTTATGTGGTAGAACGGTAGGTTTGCAACTTCCGGTATTTTACGTACTTCGCTGATGCTATGAAAATTATCATTTATAAACATCTTGCTGACAGGAATAAAGCAGAGACTTTCCACAAGAATCATAACCGCTATCAAACCGTAGAAAGTTTGCATCACCTTTATTTCTCGTCGGTTGTAAAGAAAATAAATTATTGTGCCTGCAATAGTGAGGGCTAAAATACTTATTAATAGGTATAAAGGCAATCCGATATATCCTTTTTGGAAGAATACAATGTATAAACCGACAGGTAGTGCCGTCAAGACAGCAACAATAATTGTAGCATTTAAGCGAAACAATCTACCTTCACCTTTTGTCATGCGTTGAGTGCAGTAATAAATGTACATACCGACGTTGAGAGCTGCCGGAATAAGCGTTGGCAGCAGGTAGCGACTTTTCTTTTCCGGTACTATTGATAACAATATTAGAGCGGCAACCGTCCATATAATTGAAAACATGTACAGTTTTTTGTCTTGCATGCGTTTTTTCCAATATGTCCAAACTAAGGCAGTGAGCCAGAAAGTAGCCCATATACCGGCTTCAGCTGCAAATTTCCAATAGTAGTAGAACGGTCGTACATTGCGATTAATCCATGCAGATGATTCGGTTTCGGCAGTGGCAAGCATCATTTCTTTGTGGAAAATCAAGATGTATAGCGACCACCATGAAGAAATCACGACACATATAAGAATCATGTTTATAATCGGTAGCATTTTACCTTTGACCGACTGCTTTTTGTATATCGCAAAAAATGCAATTAAAAAAGGTAAAAGCAGTGCAAAGAAAGAAACCGGACCTTTACTCAGAAATGATAAGCCCATGAAAATTCCTGCCAATGCGAAGCGTCGCCACTGTGCCCCGACATGCTGAAAAGCACGCACAAGGTAGTAGATGCCACCGAGCATAAAACTGTGGCAATAAATATCCCAAGTGGCGGTTTTCCCCATCATGGTAACACTAAAAGACGTGGTAAGTACCAATGCCGTGATTAATGATAACTTCCTATTATTGGAAAGCGTTAGAGTAAGCAGATACATGAAAAACACCATCAATGTTGCAACTGCTCCGGCAGCTGCACGGTGCAAAGCCAAATTACCGGGTTTTATAAAGGTTATGACTGCCGAAATCCATGTCGGTAATGGTGGTTTTGCCAATCGTAATTCACCGTTGAGAGTGGGTGTAAGGAAATTACCTTCTTTCACCATCTCTTGTGCGGTGGCTATATTACGTGCTTCCATTAGGTCGGCAGGTATGACGTCATTATTTACGAAGAATGCGAATATGCAAACAATAAAAATAATAGAGTAGTTTTTAATATCGTTTTTGAACATAACGTTGTTGTCTAAATCGGTTCAAAGATAATATTTCAAATTTTATTTACGTAATTACGTATGGAAATCTTAACTTTGCGGGGCATTATTAACGTGAAATAGAATGAATAAGACAAGCGGATATGATTTTTGTATAATTGTTCCTGTTTACAACGAAATCGACAACTTATTAAGAGTTGAAACAGAGTTGGAGGAGTATCGAGAAAGTGCAGACATCAAAACGTGTATACTACTTGTGGATGATGGTTCAAATGACGGCAGCCTTGATTTGATAAAAGAAATTTGCGGTAGAAGAGAACATTTCTTTTATATTGCTTGCGAGAAAAACGGCGGACTTAGTGCAGCCATGAAAGCGGGGATAGATGTTGCGGAAAGTGAATACGTCGGCTATATTGATGCCGATTTGCAAACCACACCCAAAGATTTTGAACGATTGTTGCAACACATAAAGGACTACGAAATGGTAATCGGTATCAGAGTGGGACGAAAAGACAGTTTTGTGAAAAACCTTTCATCTCGTATTGCCAATGGTTTCAGGCGTATGATGACTCATGACGGCATTGAAGACACAGGCTGCCCTTTGAAAGTAATCAGAACATCTTATGCGAAGCGCATACCGTTTTTCACGGGTATGCACCGTTTTTTGCCGGCTCTTGTGCAATTACAAAACGGCAAAGTTTATCAATTGCCGGTGCGGCATTTTGAGCGTATTGCCGGCAAGTCGAAGTACCATCTTTGGAATCGCTTGATAGGTCCGTTCAAAGATTGTTTTGCTTATCGCTGGATGAGAAAACGCTGGATAAACTATTCGATTGTTTCGGAGGATATATAGTATAAGGTAGTATGTTTTGGATTTACGGAATAGGATTCATTGCTCAGGGGCTTTTTTCGGCTCGCACTTTTATACAATGGATACTTTCCGAAAAGGCAAAACGAGTGATAACTCCCACTATTTATTGGCAACTCAGCCTTTTAGCTTCTTTCTTATTTTTTATTTACGGTTGGTTGAGAGATGATTTTTCAATTATTCTCGGGCAACTGATAAGTTACTACGTCTACATTTGGAATTTGAATACCAAAGGTCATTGGAAAAAGCTACACACTATTTTGCGAGTCATTTTTATGATTACGCCACCGATAGCGATTACTCTTTTTTTCATTGAAGATAAGAGCGTGATAAGTGAATTGTTTAACGAAATGTCGTTTAGTCTTTTGCTTTTCGGTTCGATAGCTCAGGTTATTTTCACACTAAGATTTGTTTATCAGTGGTGGTACTCACGTGAAATAGATGAATCTGTGTTGCCGCTTGGATTCTTTGTGATGAGTATTATAGGTTCTTCGATGATAAGTATTTACGGTTTCATTCGTTTGGATCCTGTGCTCATACTTGGTCAGGGAGTCGGAGTAGTAGTCTATGCGAGGAATATCTATTTGTTAGTAAAATCTTCAAAACCAAAATAGTAAAATTATGCTACATATTTCAAATGCAAATAATGCGTTCTTCAGACAGATGCTTTTCATTCTGCTCTTGATTACCTTAGGGATAGTGATTTTCGACCAATTAAAGTTTTTTATCGGTACTTTCTTGGGAGCAACAACTCTTTACGTTGTCTTGCGAGGTTGGCAGGGACGCCTTGTATTCAAAGCCGGTTTGCGCTCATGGCTTGCGGCATTGATTTTAGTGTCGGCTTGCACATTGTTGTTTATCGTTTTTGGTTTTTTTGTAGTTGAAATGATTAGTTCGGAGGTTGTGAGTGTTGACACGGGAGATGTTATGTCTAAATTAGACAGTTTGCTTGCTGAGGTTAATGATCTCACGGGTTATGAGATTGTTCCGGCAAAGATTTTGAGTGATTCTCGAGAAACTCTCACAAGTCTGGTTTCTTCTATTTTGAACACCACATACAGTTTTGCCGTCAATATTTTCATGATGCTGCTTGTTTTATATTTCATGTTGGCAAACTGCGAAAAAATGGAAAGAGTAATTTTCTGTTACGTGCCTTTTCGTGGTCGGAGTTTGGAATTACTGAAACATGAAGCAAAGGGTATGATATTCGGTAATGCTGTCGGTATACCTCTTGTTATGTTTATTCAAGGTATAGCTGCGATATTTATTTACTGGATGTTGGGAATGTCTAACGTATTTTTCTGGGCGTTTCTAACTTCTATTTTCGGTTTGGTGCCGGTTGTGGGTACTGCTTTTGTTTGGGTTGCTTTAAGCGTATATTTTATTGCAACCGGCAATTTATTGTACGGAATTATCTTGCTTGCTTACGGTTTCTTGGTGATTTCCAATGTTGATAATCTTGCCCGCATATTTTTAATGAAACGGGCAGCAAACACTCATCCGTTGATTGTTATTTTCGGAGTGTTGCTCGGTATTCCGCTTTTCGGATTTTGGGGGATTATTTTCGGACCTCTTTTGATTTCGAGTTTTATACTTTTGATAAAAATCTACTACGTGGAATATGGTGTTTTCAATGAAGACCCTTACATTGCGGATAATAACAAAGATAATAACAAAAAAGAAACCGAAGTTTGAGGCTTCGGTTTCGGTTGTAGAATCAATTTTATAAGACAATTAATAATTAGCTTTTTTAGGTTCAAAATATGCTTGCGGATGCAGGCATGACGGACACACTTTTGGTGCGCTCTTACCTTCGTAAACAAATCCGCAATTGCGGCATTGCCACAATATCACTTCATCTCTTTCAAATACTTTACCTTCTTGAACTCTTTTGAGAAGGGTTCTATAGCGGGCTTCGTGTTCGGCTTCAACTTTGGCAATATTGCGAAAAGCGGTTGCAACATCTTTGAAACCTTCTGCTTCGGCTTCATCGGCAAATTTCGGATACAAATCGTTCCATTCTTCATTTTCTCCTTCGGCAGCTGCTTCTAAGTTTTCGGCAGTGGTTCCGATTCTACCGGCAGGGAATGCTGCTGTGATTTCAAGCATTCCTCCTTCAAGAAATTTGAAAAATCTCTCTGCATGTTCTTTTTCCTGATCGGCAGTTTCACTGAAAACTCCTGCAATTTGTTCGTATCCTTCTTTTCTTGCTACGCTTGCAAAAAATGTGTAGCGAGTTCTTGCCTGTGATTCGCCTGCGAATGCGTGCAACAGGTTTTTTTCTGTTCTTGTTCCTTTAATACTCATTTTTAGTTTATGTTTTAATATAAAATAGTTAATGTATAAATTTTGTGCCGTAACCCATTGGTTTAGTTTGTCGACGTGGCGACAAAAATACGGAATTATTGTGGAAATATACCTTTATGATATATAGTTTTTTATTAAATTTGCGCCGCTAAAATAACGATGACATAAATCTGTTAAGGCAGTGGTCGTTGGTTTAATAACTAAAAGAAATATTACTTTAAAACAAATAGAATTATAATGAAAAACAGGATTTTTAATTGCATTATATTGGTTGTTGCGCTGATGCTTTTAGCAACTTGTTCGGATAAAGGCGATAAGTTAGTAAAGCAAGGTAACATCTACGGTGTAGTTAGTGATAAAGCAACGGGAGAGCCTGTGAGTTCGGCAGGAGTTTCTTTAAATCCCACAGGAGCAAAGACCATAAACAGGGAGCGCAGGGCAGTATGAATTTACCGAATTGGAAGCAGGTGATTACAAAATCAATGTAACCAAGACGGACTATGTAGATTTAGTAAATTATCCGATCAAAGTGAAGGCAGGAGAAGATACTGAGGTAAATGTACAGATAGGGAAACAGCAACCCTTGCTCCGCATAACCGACAGTAACGGTGATGATATAGATTCACTTAATTTCGGCTCCGGTTCGGCAGTAACAGCTAATTTTAATTTTTTCAACGCCGGCACAGCCGTTTTGACGTGGAGCATTGTGGAATCCAGCGAATGGATTACCGATGTGAGCAAAACGGAAGGTAGTTTGCAGCCCGGAATGACTCAGGAAATTACAATTACAATAGATAGAGATTTATTGGACGGAGGTAATAACGTTGCCAAACTTTACTTTAACTCTAATGACGGTAATGGTAATAAGGAATTTACCGTAACCGCAACAGGTGTTTACAGGATGCTACCGACGCTTAATACCTTGGCAGCAACAGATGTAACAACACAATCCGCTACGCTTAACGGAGAAATCCTTACAAATGGGACGCCTGAATATACAGAGCGCGGTTTTGTTTACAGCGAATCGTCAATGCCTACTTTGGAAACTACTATTTCCAAAATCACGGCATCAATTACAGAAGACAGTTTGTATTCATCCGGTATATCCGACCTTTCTATAGGGCATACGTATTACGTGAGGGCTTATGCAATAAATGCCGTAGGCACGGCTTACAGTACGAATGAAATTAATTTTACAACTGTTACTTCTTTACCTACACTTTCTACGCAAGCAGCAACTAATGTAAATATAGGTGCCGGCACGGCAACGTTCAACGGTACTATCCTGACTGTCGGTATTCCCGCATATACAGAGCGCGGTTTTGTTTACGGCACCACCGCAAATCCTACGCTTGAAAATACAAAAGTTGTAGCTTCCGGCACAGGTACGGGAGCTTTCAATGCAAACGTAACAGGTCTTACGGCAGGAAGCACTTATCATGTTCGTGCTTATGCCACCAACAGTACCGGTACGGCTTATGGAGAGGATGTAAGTTTTGATTTTAGTGCCACACTTCCGACACTTTCTACGCAAGCAGCAACTAATGTAAATATAGGTGCCGGCACGGCAACGTTTAACGGCACCATCCTGACTGTTGGTATTCCTGCATATACAGAGCGCGGTTTTGTTTATGCCACCACAGCAAATCCTACGCTTGCCGATAGCAAAGTTATATCCACCGGCACGGGTGAGGGAACTTTCAATGCAAACGTAACAAGTCTCACGGCAGGCAGCACTTATCATGTTCGTGCTTATGCCACCAACAGTACCGGCACGGCTTATGGTGAGGAAGTAAGTTTTTATTTTAGTACCACACTTCCGACAGTTAGTACGCAAGCAGTAAGCAACAGAAACATTGCCGCCGGTACCGCCACTTTTAGCGGCACAATCCTGACTGTCGGTATTCCTGCCTACACAGAGCGCGGTTTTGTTTACGGCACAACAGCAAATCCTACGCTTGCCGATAGTAAGGTTATATCCACCGGCACAGGTGAGGGCGTTTTCAATGCAAACGTAACAAGTCTTACGGAAGGCAACACTTATTATGTTCGTGCTTATGCCACCAACAGTACCGGTACAGCTTATGGCAATCAGGTAAGTTTGGATTTCAATGCCGTTATGCCTACTGTTACCACTCAGCCGGTAACCGACAGAAACATTGCCGCCGGCACCGCCACCTTTAACGGCACAATTCTTACCGCCGGCGACCCTGCCTACACGGAGCGCGGCTTTGTTTATGACACAACATCAAATCCCACGCTTGAAAATACAAAAGTTGTAGCTTCCGGCACGGGTGAGGGAACTTTCAATGCAAACGTAACCGGTCTTACGGAAGGTAATGTATATTATGTTCGTGCTTATGCTACTAATAGTAAAGGCACGAGATATGGAGAGCCTGTAGGTTTGTATTTCAATGCCGTTATGCCTACTGTTACCACTCAGCCGGTAACCAACATAAACATTGCCGCCGGCGCCGCCACCTTTAACGGCACTATAGAATCTGTCGGCGACCCTGCCTACACGGAGCGCGGTTTTGTCTATGGCACATCGCATAATCCCACCACAGATTCTACAAAAATAACCGTATCGGGTAACACAGAGGGTACATTTAGTGCAAATGCGACAGGCATAGCCGGAGGTGCAACGTATTATGTTCGTGCTTACGCCACCAACAGTAAAGGCACAGTGTATGGCAATGAGGTAAGTGTGGTTTTTAATGCCGTCATGCCTGAGGTTAGCACGCAGCCGGTAACCAACATAAACATTTCCGCCGGCACCGCCACTTTCAACGGCACAATTCTAACCGCCGGCGCCCCTGCCTACACAGAGCGCGGTTTTGTTTACGGCACATCGCATAATCCCACAGTAGATTCTACAAAAATAACCGTATCGGGTAGCACAGCGGGTGCATTTAGTGCAAATGCGACCGGCATAGCCGAAGGTGCAACGTATTATGTTCGTGCGTATGCCACCAACAGTGAGGGCACGGTGTATGGCGGAGAGGTAAGTGTGGATTTTAATGCCACACTGCCTACGGTAATGACACGGTCAGTAAGCGACAAAAACGTTGCCGCCGGCACCGCCACCTTTAACGGTACGCTTGTCTCTGTCGGCGACTTACCTATCACGGAGCGTGGCTTTGTCTACGGCACATCACATAATCCCACAACAGATTCTACAAAAATAACCGTATCGGGTAGCACAGAGGGTACATTTAGTGCAAATGCGACCGGCATATCCGAAGGTGCAACGTATTATGTTCGTGCCTATGCCACCAATAGCAAGGGCACGGTTTATGGCGATGAGGTAAGTGTGGATTTTAATGCCGTTATGCCGACATTGAGCACTCAGGCAGTAACAAATAAAAACGTTGCCGCCGGCACCGCCACCTTTAACGGCACAATTTTAACCTTAGGCGACCTTGCCTACACGGAGCGCGGTTTTGTTTATGCCACAACAGTAAATCCTACGCTTAATAATACAAAGATTGTCGTTTCCGGCACAGGTACCGGAACTTTCAATGCAAACGTAACAAGTCTTACGAAAGGCAACAATTATTATGTACGTGCTTATGCCACCAATAGCAAGGGCACAGTGTATGGCGGAGAGGTAAGCGTGGAATTCAATGTAGTTATGCCTACTGTAAGCACGCAGGCAGTAACCGACAGAAATGTTGCCGCCGGCACTGCCACTTTTAACGGCACAATTTTAACCTTAGGCGATCTTGCCTACACGGAGCGCGGTTTTGTTTATGCCACCACCACAAATCCTACACTTGACGATACGGAGATTGTCGTTTCCGGTACAGATACGGTAGCTTTCAATGCAAACGCAACAGGTCTTACGGAAGGCAACACTTATTATGTTCGTGCTTATGCCACCAATAGTAAAGGCACAGTGTATGGCAATCAGGTAAGTTTTGACTTTTCCAATTGCGTAGATTTCACCGACAGCAGAGACGGTCAAATTTATCCGATAGTAAGAATCGGCACTCAATGTTGGATGAGTAAGAATATGAATGTAGGCACACGTGTAGCCGGTTCAAATTATACTACTCATCAAACAGCGGGTATTCAAAAGATATGTTACCTTGATGATGAAAGCAATTGTACAACTTACGGCGGTCTTTACAGTTGGGATGAAACTGTGAACGGTGAAAATTCGGGCAGTATCAAATATGTTAGCGGCAGTTCCACTGTGATTCAGGGCATTTGTCCCGACGGTTGGCATGTTCCGAGCGATGCGGAGTTTAAAACTTTGGAAATGGAACTCGGTATGACAGAGTCTCAGGCAGACGGTGAGTATGATCGCGGCACAGATGAGGGTCGTGAGTTAAAGAGTACGAATTTGTGGGAATATTATTCTTCTTTCGTTTCGGGCACCAACACTTCCGGTTGGGACGGGCGACCGGGTGGCTACCGGAGTCAATCCGGTGGTACGTTCAACACCGTTGGCACGAACGGAAGCTGGTGGTCGTCATCAGTGAATTATTCCGCTGCGTGGATCCGGTCTCTGAGTTTCGGCACGGCTAAAGTCAACCGGTTTTACAACCAGAAATCTTACGGCTACTCCGTCCGTTGTTTGCTGAATTAACGGGGATAGGGCGTAGGGGCGTTGCATGCAACGCCCCTACATGCGTGCATGTTCGGAGGGATTGGCGGATAGTCATCCCGTAGGTCGCGCTTCGCTTGACGCTACGGTTATGCAGATGATGCCCTTCGGGCGAATATGTAGGGGCGTATGGCATACGCCAAAAACGGCAGATATAAAAAAGCACGCCTGCTTTTAAAAAAAGCAAACCGTGCAAATTTTAAAAGCCCGCCTGCAATTTCCAAAAGCAGGCGGGCTTTTCCTCAAAAGCCTTCGGGCTTTCTGATAAAAGCAGGCGTGCTTTTGGAAAAAGGTTAGGTGTGAGGGTATGGCATACGCCCGAAAAATATATAGAGGCAAGACAATTCTAAATTCGCAAAACTTGCAAATTTTGCAAGTTTTACTAATTTGTCATATCTTTGCACCATGAAAAATGTAATAGAACGAAAAGAATATCTTGATAAACTATTGTCATACAAGGATAAAGATATTATCAAGGTGGTAACAGGCTTACGGCGGTCGGGCAAGTCCACACTGCTGGAATTGTTTCGGAGTTGGTTGTTAAAGAATGGCATAACGCCCGAACAAACGCAATTCTACAATTTCGAGTTACCCGAAAATTTTCTGAATAAATCATGGGAAACGCTCTATTTTGAAATAAAGTCGAAATTGCAGGCAGACAAAGCAAACTACATTTTTCTTGATGAAATTCAGAATATTGCCGATTTTGAAAAATTGGTTGACGGACTTTATGCGAGTGAAAATGTCGATGTCTATATCACAGGTTCAAATGCTAATTTGTTGTCGAGCGAATTGGCTACTTTGTTGAGTGGCAGATATGTTGAAATTTCAATTTTGCCGTTTTCGTTTGCCGAATATTTGGAGGTCAGAGAAATTGATACAAGCAATACATATTTGAATTACGAAGCCTTATTTTATGATTTTGTAAACGAAACTTCGTTGCCAAAAGGTGTTGAATTGCGAAAAGAGGGTTTCGATACTATTTACGAGTATCTCGAAGCGTTGTACGCCACCATTATAGAAAAAGACATAACGCAACGCTACAAAATTTACGACAAACGAGCATTTGGCAATGTTGCAAAATTTGTGGCTTCAAACATTGGCAGTCCAATTTCGCCGAATAGCATTTCCAAAGCATTGAAAGCAGATAATCAGACCGTTCATCGTGATACGGTAGAGAAGTTTATTGAGTATTTGGTTGAAAGTTTTGTGTTGTATCGAGTGCATCGTTTCGACATCAAAGGCAAAAAGCAACTTGCTACGTTGGAAAAGTATTATCTTGTTGATGTCGGTTTGTTGAATGTGTTGGTCGGGCGAGATAGAACGGCAGACCGTGGGCATATATTGGAAAATGTTGTTTATCTCGAACTTTTGCGGAGAGGTTACAAAGTTTGGACAGGTACGCTTCGCAACGGCGAAATAGATTTTACGGTTAAAAATCGGAGCGGCGAAGTTGAATATTATCAAGTTGCGTGGGAAATTTCAAGTCCCGACACCGAAGAACGAGAATTAACACCGTTAGAATCGGTAAAAGACAATTACCCGAAATTTTTGCTTACCACCGAAAGTTTTCCGCAAAGCCGAGCCGGAATTATTCACAAAAACGTATTTGAATGGTTGTTGGAAAAAGAAAAATAATCATGTTCTATCATGCTATCTCGCTATACCTAAATCCCCCCAAAAAAGGAAACCCCAACCCCGAATAAATTTGGACTTGAAATGTTCAAGTTTTCAGAAAATTGGAGATAACCATGTAAAATGTCTACTAACAAGGTATAGTCAAATCCGATGTGTGAAAAAATCCTCCCTTGCTAAATCTACATTTGACACAGTTCTGTGAATATACCCGGTGTGCCTAAAAAATAGTATATTTGTAGGCGAAATAGTTATAACAAAATAGAGTATGAAAAAGGTATCTGTTATTATATTTGCTTTAACTCTAATCGTTTGCATGCAATCATGTAATGACGAAGATAAAGATAGGAATTTGACCGATTTTGTAAATACATTACAAACAGTAAATAATGAACAAATGACGGTAGCAGCGGCATTGCCCTTCGGTGATGTGCGTTTGAGCAGAAACAGCGAGTGTACGGAATCTGTTGCTTGTACTTTCTCTCATCTTCATAGAAACAATGAAAATAATTGGGTTCAGGATTTACGAATGCTTCCTGTAGGTGATAAACCGGATGTAGATGAGAACATTACGAATTTTATAAATGCCAATTGCAGTGAACCGATTAAGGAAAGTGCCGAACCGGCATATTACAGAGCTACTTTTGAAAACGGCATACTTGCAGAGGTGGCATTGACCGACAACTGCGTTTTTCATTACTATCAATATCCCGCAGGATGCAAAAGAGCATTGACATTGGATTTGACAACGGCATGCGATTCCACACTTGAAGCAGTTGTTACCAAAATAAGTGATCGTCGCATTGAAGGAAGTAGAAAATCAGGTAAACAAACGATGTATTTTGTTATGGAATTCTCGCAAGATATTGAAATGTCGGCAGGTGACGGTTCCTTATTGAAACTTGAAAACGGAGACACTTTTCGTGGAAAAAAATGTTATGCTTGGATTGATTTCGGAACAAAAACCGATAAAATTTTGTTGAAATTGAGTACTTCAACTAAGAGTTGTGAAGATGCAATGGCAAACATCAATAGAGAATTGACACATTGGAGTTTCGACAAAGTGAAAAAAGACGGTAAGCGTGCATGGAATAAAGAATTATCAACAATTAAAATCGAAAGTACAAATAAGGATGATATGAAAAAGTTCTATACGGATTTATATTGTTCTTATTTGAGTGCATGTTGTATTATGGTTACGGGTAACAAACGCAGATACCATACTCTTTCTTTACTGACGGATAGTTACTTTAAAGGAGATAAACCGTCTGCCGATATTTTTGAAGCAATAGGTTTGAATCCTGTTAAAAGCGATGAATATCTATATCAATTTACTATCCCTAAATTAGATAAGATCTCAATTAAAACCGGACCTGAAAAATTCTTTGAAATAAGGGTTAAGCGTAATTCGGATAATTCGTTTGGAAAAGATGTTCTATTGAATGGTAAACCCGTAGAACATAAACGGCTCAGTTACGATGAGATTATGAAGGGAGGGAAATTGGATTTTATTCTAAACGATGAAAAATAATATAGCAATAATCTTAGCAAACGGTAGAGGACAGAGATTCGGCGGAGAACAACCCAAACAGTTTTTAAAGATTGGCGACAGATCGGTGCTTGAGCATTCCATTACTGCTTTTCAGGATCACCCGGAAATTTCCGAAATCATCATAGTTGCCGATAAAGATTTTCATGACACCATTTGGGAAAGTGTGAAAAGGCTTTCATTCAATAAGGTTTCTGTTGTCATTGAAGGAGGAAAGGAACGTCATCATTCAAGCATTGCCGCTATAAACCATATCGGCTTGCGAGATTGTAATATTTTAATACATGATGCGGTGAGACCGTTTGTGAACCGTGAAATTATTGATAATGTAATAGGGGCATTAGCTATTTATAAAGCGGTAAATGTCGGTGTACCTGCAACGGACACAGTAGTTGCCGTAGATAATGCTAATAGTTGCATAATGGAAATACCCGATCGTAAACAATTATACATGGTACAAACTCCGCAAGGGTTTGATTCGGCAACTCTTAGAGAAGCTTTTAGTTTGGCAAATAATGATCCGAACTTTCAACCTACGGATGATTGCAGCGTTGTGAAAAAATATTTGCCGAATGAAAAGATTAAAGTTGTTGCAGGTAGTCGTCGTAACATAAAACTCACTTGGAAAGAGGATTTTAATCTTGCGGAATTTTTTATCAATGATAAATAATGAGGAGAGTAGCTTTAATAATAACAATTATAACACTTTCATTCTTAGAAATTTCAGCACAGGAAACCTTGCGAGAAATCACTTACAAAACTTCAATAGAAGGTTTTGCTGCCACAAAAGATGTTTTACCGTTTTGGAGTGTTACAAATCGCTACGGTATCACGCCCGAAAGCAACGGCGGATTGGTTAATTTAGGCGTTTTTTCGGATTTCAGCGGTAATCACCGATTCAAATTGGCTTACGGCATTTCTGCTTCGGGATATGTTTCAAATGAAGATAACAAATTACAGCTCGACCAAATATATATGAGCGGCATGTGGAGGCGGCTACGTTTGGATCTTGGTATGATTCATAGAAAAATCGAATTCGGTGGCATATCGGCAAGTAACGGTAATATTGTTTATTCCAACAACTCCCGTTCGCAACCCGGTTACAATCTTAGTTCGGATTATATAACTCTGCCTTTAGGTGAAGATGTGCTTTCGTTTCGCTTTAATTGGAGTGATTACATGATGATTGATGACCGCTATGTGGAACATGCGTTGCTGCATAACAAATCACTTTTCTTGAAAATTAAACCGGCAAATAAGTGGGAAATTATCTTAGGTTTGGAACACTTTGCAGAATGGGCGGGCGATTCTCCACGTTATGGTAAACAGCCATCGTCGCTTATGGACTATGCCAGAATATTTTTAAGTCAGTCGGGTGGGGATGGTGCCACCCCGAGTGACAGTATCAATTCGTTAGGAAATCATTTGGGACGTGAACACCTGCAAGTTAATTATCTACATAATGATTTTACTTTAACTTTCTACCATGACCGACCCTTTGAAGATGGGTCGGGACTTGGATTGAGGAATATACCCGACGGGATATACGGTATTTACTATGGTAGTAAAAATGTTGAGCAATGGTTGAGCGACGTGATTTATGAATTCTTCTACACAAAATATCAAAGCGGACGTTATCATGACATAAACGGTAAAATAAAAGGTGGTATAGATAATTATTTCAATAACGGCGAATATCGTAGTGCTTGGACTTATTACGGTCGTACTATCGGTTTACCGTTAATTACACCGGTTGCACCCAACGATAAAGGTATAACGCTTGGTGTGTTTAATAACCGCCTCATTGCCCACCACGTGGGGATTAAAGGTTACGCATTCCGCCGGTTACCATATAAATTTATGTGCACATACAGTCTAAATTATGGTACCTATAGTGATCCGCTCAACAATGCACCGCTTGAACAAATTTCGCTTGCCTTAGAGATCTGTGCACCTAAAATTAAAAACTTACCCTTCGATATGGAGTTTGGAATGTATGCCGATTTCGGTGAAATGCTTACAAATAACGTTGGGTTTTCCTTGAAATTCTATAAAAACGGTAGTTTAAGATGAAAATAGGTTTTGACGCAAAAAGACTTTATAATAATTTCACGGGTTTGGGAAATTACAGCCGTGTTCTGGTCGGTGATTTGAAAAAGTTCTATCCTGACGACAGTTATTATCTTTATACACCTAAAATTATCCACAATTCATTGACGGAACCTTTTTTAGATGATTCTCTCTATACTACCGTTCAAGCATCCGGTAGTTTTAAATCTTTGTGGCGCACATTCGGAATAAAGAAAGAACTTTCTCGCAACGGTATCAACATTTATCACGGTTTAAGTCATGAATTGCCTGTGGGACTACGACGTAGATCTTTGAAAACGGTGGTAACGATGCACGATGTGATTTTTCTCACATTTCCGGAAATGTATAAACCTATTGACAGAAAGATTTATGACATTAAATACAGATACTCATGCCATGCTGCGGACAAAATCATTGCCATCAGCGAGAGCACTAAATCGGATTTGATAAAATACTACGGCATAAACGAAGAAAAGATAAGTGTAATATACCAATCAATGCAACCGGCGTTTTATGATTATTCGACAATTGCCGACCGCATAGTGTTGCAAAACTATAATTTGCCTGCCGAATACATGCTTTACGTTGGTTCCGTGAATGAGAGGAAGAATCTTTTGAGCGTGGTGAAAGCGATGAAATGTGTCAAGCAGGATTTGCAATTGCCGTTGGTGATAATAGGTAACGGTGGCGACTACAAAAAGCAAGTAATGCGTTATGCAGAGACAAACGGAATGGCAGATAAATTGCTTTGGATTAGTAATGTGCATGAAACGGAAACGCTCAGGGCATTTTATAAATATGCCTCTCTTTTCATTTATCCTTCTTTCTATGAAGGGTTCGGCTTGCCCGTTACGGAGGCGTTGATGTGTAAAACTCCGGTAATCACTTCTAATGTAACTTCTTTACCGGAAGCAGGTGGTACATCTTCCGTATATGTTTCTCCCTCGAATATTGAAGAAATTGCAGCAGCAATAGAAAAGGTGTTGACCGACCAATCTTTGCGTGATTTTATGCGGGAAAACGGATTACAATTTGCCTTAGAACAGTTCAATCCTCAAAAACTAACGGCACAGGTGCACAAATTGTACGAGGAACTTGTTTAAACCGAATGTCGCAGGTAAATTACCGTAGCTTAGCTTCAATAATTTCGGTGAATATTTGTTTGATGTCCGCATTCATGGCACGTGCCATTTGCGGAATAAAGCTGTTTGGCGTCATGCCCGGAGTTGTGTTTACTTCGAGCATAATCACCTCACCACCTTTTACAAAACCGTCAATACGCACAATGCCGTCGCAACGTAGAATATCATACACATCGGATGCCATATTTTGAATATTCTCGGTGATCTCATCGGAAAAACGTCCCGGAATGATTTCATCGCTCATATTTTGGTACTTTGCTTCGTAGTCGAAAAACTCTTTCTTAGGAACAATCTCTGCAATTGGGAAAATAACTTTCTTCTCTCCCGCACGATAGAGACCGCAAGTAAATTCTGTGCCGTCGATAAATGTTTCCACAAGAATTTCTTTACTCTTAGTGAAAGCCTCGTTTACGGCTTGTTCAAAATCTTCGGCTCGTTTCACTTTTGAAACTCCGAAACTTGAACCTTCGCTGTTAGGCTTTATAAAACAAGGTAAACCTACTACCGACAAGATACCTTCGGCATAGTAATGTTCGTCTTTGTGCAGCATTATTGGATTGGTGGTGTTGATTCCAAAAGAACGTAAGTAATTATTGCACGTGAATTTATCAAAGGTCATAGCCTCGCACAACAAACTTGACGTTGAATAAGGAATTCCCATCATATCAAGGTAGCCTTGCAACATTCCGTTTTCACCGGGTATGCCGTGAATTGTGATGTATGCAAAATCGAAGTTTACTTTTTCGCCTTTATAATTGATCGAAAAGTCGTTGAGGTCTACCGGAATGTTATTTCCTTCTATTTCCACCTTCCATTCCCGTCCCTCGATTATCATCAAATATTTGTTATACTTGTCGCCATCAATATTAGCGTACACGAACTCACCCGATTTAAGCGATATTCCCGCTTCTGCCGAGTTGCCACCGGCAATCACTGCAACATTCTTTTTACACATCATCTTTTTATTCTATGATTTTCAAAGGCAAAAATATAGAATATTAGTTTATGTAAGTGAATTATGCGAAAGATTATTCCGAGAAATAGCTTAGAGGTAATTCACGCAGGTTGTAACGGGACGACATGGTTTCACCGTAGGCACCGGCAGTGTGGACAACTACAATATCTCCGCGACTAACAGCGTTCATACGTATGTTTTTACCGAAAAAGTCGGATGATTCGCAAATCGGTCCCACAACATCATAAATTTCCTCCGGTTTGTCGGAACTTATATTCTCAATTTTGTGAAAAGCCTGATAAAGTGCGGGGCGCAGAAGGTCGTTCATACCTGCATCAAGCACAGCGAATTTCTTTGTGCGACTTTCTTTTACGTAGAGTACTTTCGAAATCAAGTCGCCGCAATGAGCGATGATAGCACGTCCCAACTCAAAATGTACCTTTTGACCGGCTTGTTGCTCAAAATAATCGGCAAACGTAGCAAAGTAGTTGGCGAAATCTGCGATAGGCTCGTTGTAGGGCGATTGATAGTCGATACCAAGTCCGCCGCCGAAGTTAATATGTCCGAGTTCAATTTCTTCTTTGGCAAGTTGTTGTTGAATATCATTAGCGGTTTCGCTAAGTTTTTGAAAAACTTCCATCTCTGTTATCTGTGAACCTACATGGAAATGTAGTCCGATTAATTCTAAGCTGTTGCACGTTTTTAAAAGTGCAATCACCTTTTCAATGTCGTAGATATAAATGCCGAACTTGCTTTCTTCCGTACCGGTGGTTATATATTGATGAGTGTGGGCATCAATATTGGGATTAATACGCAAAGCTATGCGCGCTTTCTTATTCATGCGTGCTGCTATTTCATTGATTATTTCAATTTCGGGTACGGATTCACAATTGAAGCAAAATATATTATTATTCAACGCCGTCTCAATCTCCCAATCGCTTTTACCTACGCCGGCATATACTATTTTTTCCGGCGGAAAACCACATTCAATGGCTCGCTGTATCTCATTGCCGCTAACGCAGTCGGCACCTAATCCGTAGGATGCAATGAGTTTCAGCAACACGGGATTTGCATTTGCCTTTATGGCGTAGTGAACCTGATAGTCTTTATACTTTTTCAATTCTCCCGTAACGGTTTCAAGAGTTTTGCGTAGAAGCGCAATGTCGTAATAATAACAGGGAGTTTTAAGACTACCGATATATTCTGTGAGTTCCATATAATGTAATTAAAAAAGGTGTTTACTTAGAGCTATCAATGCGTCCTTCTTATCTTTCTGATTGATTAACACGGAGATATTATGTTCACTGCCACCGTAGGAAATCAATTTAAGTGGTATTTCTTTCAGTGCATCAAGCACTTTTGCCGCTATACCTGCCGAATCTGCAGAGAAATCTCCGACAATGCAAACAATGGATAAATCCTTGTGAATATTAATGGTGCCGCATTTTTCCAAATCGTTCACAATGCCGTCAAGGTTTTTAGCATTATCAATAGTTATGGAGAGTGCAACTTCCGAAGTGGCAACCATGTCGATAGGCGTTTTCCATGATTCGAATACTTCAAATACCTTTTTCATGAAACCGTAGGCAAGCAACATATTGGTCGACTTTATGTTGATAGACGTGATACCGTCCTTAGCTGCAATTGCCTTTATTCCTTCTACGTTGCTGTTTTGAGTTATCAAAGTACCTTCATCGGAAGGTTTGAGTGTATTTTTCAGGCGCACCGGAATATTTTCTTTCTTGGCGGGTTGAATACTTGAAGGGTGGAGGATTTTCGCTCCGAAATATGCGAGTTCCGCCGCTTCGTCGAATGACATTTGTCTGAGCGGTTTGGTACCTTCAACGTAGCGCGGGTCATTATTGTGTATACCGTCAATATCCGTCCATATCTGTATCTCATCGGCAAGCACGGCTGCTCCCACAAGTGCCGCAGAATAATCGCTACCGCCGCGTTTGAGGTTATCAATTTCGCCGTAAGCATTACGACAGATGAAACCTTGCGTGATCACGAGAGGCTTCACATTTGCTTTTGCGAGTTCTCGTTGAAGATTTTGACGTATGTAGAAATAATCCGGCTCCTCATCCTTATCAATTCTCATAAAATCAAGTGCGGAAATCAAAGTGTTTTCAACTCCGATATCTTCCAAATAAAAGTGCATCAAATGGGTTGAAATAATCTCACCCTGAGCAACGAGTAATTTTTCCTGTAACGGGTAGAAAGCTCCGTTCACGAGTGATTGAATTGTGGTGAACACATCTTCAAGAAATAAAGTCGCTTTATTTATGGTAGTTTGTTTGGAATATAACTCGCTCACCACCATAAGATATTTCAACTTCAAACCGGCAATACTGTCGGATGCCGCTTGTATTTCGTTTTTGTAAAGATAATTGCCGATTTCAAGCAAACTGTTGGTGGTGCCCGACATGGCGGAAAGTACTACGATTTTCGGTTCACCGTCGTTTATGAGCGTTGCCACCGATTTGATTCTTTCGGGACTTCCCACAGATGTGCCGCCGAATTTCATTATATTCATAGGTGATAAAATTTAGTTTTCAAAAAACACCGCAAATATCATATAATAATTTGAATTATATGCAACGATGTTAAAAACTTAACGCATTGTATAAACGTTGTGAATTATCTCAACTCATTCTTATCCGCCATTCTTTGGGGAAATAATTATTGAGGCGATTACCGATGTTTTTAGCCCATCCGAGAGCAATATCATTAAAGGTAAGCAAAATCCAGTCTCCTTTTGCATTGTTTGCAGTGATTTCCTCTTTTCTAAGGTATTTGAGGGCGTCGGAAAGCTGTAGCGGAAGAACGTTGCATGCAGACTTATTAAGGTGAACATATAGTGCAAGAGGGTGGAGGAGTTTATACTTATTTCCGAAAATCTCCGCCATTTCGCAACCTTTATATGTTATTTTCAAATGTTTTTCCAACTCTTTTAGAAAATCCGTATGTGCGGCAGGTAAAATGCCGCACATATTTCCTTTAAAATATGTATCCGTTTCTACGGTGGGATTAATCATTGCTGCAAGTTCCTTAGGCATAGCAATCTTTGGCGTTTTCTTGCTCTTCTTTTCGATTGTTACTTTGCCTTCACCTTTTTGCACTACGGTTATAAAGAAACCTTCACCCCGTGTTTTGTGAGGATAGAAACGATAACCGTTGTCGGCAGTGGGAGTTATAGTCTTGTAGGGATGTTCTACGCTTACACTTTTGCAATCGTAGTTGTTCAGCAGCCATTCGGTGATGAGTTCGTTTTCTTCCGGATTATAGGTGCATGTACTGTAGATTAGGAAACCGTCGGGTTTTAATGAATCCCAAACATCTGCCAAAATTCGCTTTTGCCTTGCTGCACACAGCGCAAGATTTTGTTCGCTCCATTCTTCGAGAGCCTTGCGCTCTTTGCGAAACATTCCTTCACCGGAACAAGGTGCATCAACGATAACAATATCGAATGCACCGTTTAATGGTCGGAAATCAGCAGGGTCATTATTGCTTACCACTATATTATCGTAGCCCCAACGTATCACATTTTCTTTCAATATCGCAGCTCGGCTTTGAATGACTTCGTTGGCAATCAGTAGGCTACCTTCGGGTAGGACGGAAGCCGTCAGAGTTGTCTTACCACCCGGCGAGGCGCATAAATCCAACACTCTCAACGGTTGTTGGTCTGTTATTTGCCGCAACACATATCCTAAAAACATTGAACTTGCCTCTTGCACATAGTAGGCACCTCCGTGAAAGCAGGGGTCGAGCGTGAAAATCGGTCGCTGCTTTAAATAAAAGCCGTCGGAGCACCATTCCACTTTGTCGTCAATCTCCGCAGATTCAAATTGGGTCATTTTTTTCAGCGGATTCATTCTAACGCTCACGGGGGAAAGCTCGCTTAAAGCACTGTTGAAATCTTCAAATTCACCATTCAACAATCTTTCCATGCGCTTGCAAAACGCTTCCGGCAACGATATATGTTTATTCTCTAAAACCATTATCAAGCCCCTACAACATCCTTATTATAAATTTATCCGATAATTACAATCAAAGAACCGATTGAGAGAAGTGTGGAGAATATCGGAGTCGAACCGACGACCTCTTGCATGCCATGCAAGCGTTCTACCAACTGAACTACAACCCCAAATATTCAGAGTTAGAGAGTGAGAGAGTTAGAGAGTTGAAACACACAACCTGCTGACAAACACACACCGATTTTGCGGGGCAAAATCTTAACTCTGTGCCGGGCATGCGCCCGCACAACGAGCCATATTTTATATTTCTTCTTGCTAAATGTCAAATCAAATTGCTATATTATCCGGGTACAAGGAGTTTTCAATGGATTATACTGCGCTGCGGACCGAGGCCGAGCAGAAAACCCAGCAGACGCTGGATGTATTAAGGGATGAATTTGCGGGACTGCGCACGGGACGTGCGTCGGTGCACCTGTTAGATGGTGTGCGCGTGCCGGTTTATGGCGCGGAAATGCCGCTGAATCAAATCGCGACCGTGGCCGCCAC
>JAISHE010000051.1 GCA_031262745.1 Culturomica sp.
GAGAATGAATTCGGGAATTCCGAAAATGAGTTCGGGAATTCCGAAAATGAGTTCGGGAACTCCGAAAATGTTCTCAGGGAATACGCAACTGGGGTCTATTCACAGAACTGTGTCAGTAGCTTGAAAAATTGTATATTTATGCTTATCCGCAATAATTATTCCGATACTTTGAAACCTTCTTGGGGCGAAAATACATTAGTTGCTTTTAAGAAACAATTCGGGATGGAAGAAAATTAAGGATAATTGTTATCTTTGCGCTTATTAAGAATGTACTTAACATGCGCATTATTATATGAAGTATTTATTAATCATTACTGCGTTGTTTGCTGTTAATCTATGTAGCGCACAAGACGTACAAGATCTTCGTAATGATACTATTGCAAGTATGACGGATAGTTCTGCCGTTGTGTCGCCCGATTCCGCTTCTATTGCTTCGCAACCGATTTATAAGCATACCGACATTTATTTCAGATTGCTTCAAGATTCAAGTGCGGGACGTGTTGAATTGACGGAAGACAGTTATGTCCGTGAATTGATGATGTTGCATCTGCAATTAAGCGATGAAACCAAAACCATAAACGGCTATCGTATTCAAATCTTTTCCGGAAGTTCCTACGATTACACTTTGGAAGACGTAACGGCTGTGAAAGATGAATTTTCACAATATTTTCCGAATGTACCGGTTTATCTTGATTATTTCGATCCGGATTTTAAAATACGTGTAGGCAATTTCAAAACGCGACTTGAGTCTATTCCCATGTTGAAACGTATACGAAGACATTATCCTTCATGCTATCCCGTGAAAACCGATATACCGGTGGGCGACATCAGACAACTCCAAGAACCTGCCGTAGATGTGCAGCCCAATGATGTTCAACCCACCGCTGCCGTTGATACTCTTAGTAATATCGAACGCTTGAAAGCTTTAACCAAAAAGTTTGAATATAAGTAACGAAATTACTTATTTTCAATTTCTCCATATATTTACTCCATAATAATCCTTTTATAACTTTCTTAACGCATTTTGCGTTTAGATTACAAAATTGTTAACTTTACACGTTTTCCGGTAAAAAATAGAATATGAGCAAATACGGTTATATTACTCAAGTCATTGGTCCCGTTGTGGATGTGGTGTTTGAAAGCGAAGATGGAGAAAATAAAGTTGCGCTTCCTCCGATTTATGAAGCTTTGCAGATTGAGAGAGACGGCGGTGAAAAAATCACAATAGAAGTTGAACAACACGTTGGAGAAGACACGGTGCGTTGTGTGGCAATGGATTCCACCGACGGATTGTATCGTGGCATGAAAGTTCTCGACTTGGGACGTCCTATGGACATGCCGATAGGTGAGCAGGTGAGAGGTAGACTGTTGAATGTAACAGGTGATGCGATTGATGATTTGGCAAAGCTTTCTTATGAGAACACTCGTTCAATACATAGCGACCCTCCTAAGTTTGAAGACCTTTCGGTTACGGAAGAGATTTTGAATACGGGTATTAAAGTTATTGATTTGTTGGAACCATACGTAAAAGGAGGTAAAATCGGACTTTTCGGTGGTGCCGGTGTCGGTAAAACGGTGCTCATTATGGAACTTATCAATAATATAGCAAAAAAACATAACGGTTTCTCTGTATTCACGGGAGTGGGAGAGCGTACAAGAGAAGGCAACGACTTGTTGCGAGAAATGATAGAGTCCGGCGTAATCAATTACGGCGATCATTTTAAGGAAGAAATGGCAGCAGGGAAGTGGGACGTGGCAAATGTCGACATGGGAAGTGTGAATAAATCGCAGGCAACTTTGGTATTCGGTCAGATGAACGAACCTCCCGGAGCACGTTTGAGAGTGGCACTTGCCGGTTTGACGGTAGCAGAGTCTTTTCGTGATGCGGAAGGCAGCGGCAATGAGATATTACTTTTTATAGATAACATATTCCGTTTCACGCAGGCAGGTTCGGAGGTGTCGGCTTTATTGGGTAGGATGCCTTCGGCAGTGGGTTATCAACCTACATTGGCTTCGGAAATGGGTAAATTACAGGAACGAATTGCTTCCACAAAATACGGTTCTATTACTTCCGTTCAGGCTATTTACGTGCCGGCGGATGATTTAACCGATCCGGCACCGGCAACAACTTTCAGTTTCTTGGATGCTACAACGGTGTTGAGCCGTAAAATCACGGAACTCGGTATTTATCCTGCCGTTGATCCGCTTGAATCGTCATCGCGAATTTTAACTCCGGAAGTTGTCGGAGAGGAGCATTACAATGTTGCTCAAAGGGTTATAGAACTTTTGCAGCATTACAATGAATTGCAGGATATTATTGCCATACTTGGTGTTGATGAACTTTCCGACGAAGATAAGTTGAGTGTCAATCGTGCAAGGCGTGCGCAAAGGTTTTTCTCTCAGCCGTTTTATGTGGCGGAACAGTACACCGGCATACCCGGAGTAGCCGTACCTGTGGAAGAAACGATACGCGGTTTTAAGATGATACTTGACGGGGAAATGGATGAGTATCCCGAACAGGCTTTTATGAATGCCGGAACAATTGACGACGTGATTGCTAAAGGCAAGCAGATGATGGATGATGCCAATAAGGAATGATTTTACAAATTTTTTCCATAGAAAAAACAATTTTCAAGGGGGAGGCAAATGAATTGTCTTTCACGGGTGAGGATGGTAGTTTCGCCGTTTTGGATGATCATGCCCCGTTGATAGCCCGTTTGGGTAAAGGTGAAATAGTGTATACTAATTCCGGCGAGCAACACAAGGTTGAAATTAGCGGCGGAATGTTGGAAGTAAGAAAAAACGAAGTGGCAGTGTGTCTTGATTAATATTATGAAACGGACGGTTTTAACGGTGATAGTGCTTTTAATTTCTCTTTTTGCTCAAGCAACAGGAGAGGGAGAGAAAGGCATGATCTATAATCCGGGTAAAACCATTTTTGAACATTTGGAAGATGAGTACGGTTGGACTGTCGTTATGCCTAAGGGACGAAGTTTCTACCTGCCTTTGCCGGTGATAGTGGTTTCGGATGAGGGTGAATGGTCTTGTTTCAGTTCATCTCATTTGCGTGGTGGCAAAGAATACAAGGGCTACCGTGTTGCAACGGATGGTGAATATTCAAGTAAAATTGTTGCAACGGATGCTTCGGGCAATGTTTATCGACCTTGGGACATTTCAATCACTAAGGATGTGTTGGCAATAATGATAGCGATGTTGTTGGTTGTACTCTCAATGGGAGCATTGGTGAGGTGGTACAATCGCAATCCGTTAAAAGCACCTCGTCGTTTACTCGGATTATTGGAGTCAATTATAGAGATGATTTACACTGAAGGTATTCAACCGATTTTGAAGAATCGTTCTCATTTCTATGCACCTTATTTGATGACGGCATTTTTCTTTATTCTTTATTCCAACTTGATGGGCTTGATGGTTTTATTTCCGGCAGGTGCCAATGTAACCGGAAATATAAATGTAACCTTCTTTTTGGCTTTGTGCACGTTTATAATAGTTAATGTTTCGGCAAACAAGAAGTATTGGAAAGATATTTTTGCACCGAAAGTGCCGATTTTGTTGAAATTCCCATTTCCTGTTATGCAGTTGGTGGAGTTTATCGGTATTTTCACAAAGCCGATTGCCTTGATGGTGCGATTGTTTGCCAATATGATGTCGGGACATTTGATAGTTTTGGTGTTGATTTCGTTGATATTTGTACTTGCTTCGTTTGGACCTGTTGTGCTGGGAACTTCGACGATACTTGCGGTGGTATTGACGGTGTTTATGAACTTTATAGATATTTTAATAAGTTTCATACAGGCTTACGTATTTATGATATTGTCCACAATATTTATAGGTTTGGCAGTGGAAACAGATGAGAATTAATAAATAAATAATAATTATAAAATTAGAAAGTTATGTTGAGTTTAATTGCATTACAAGCAGCTGTGGCAGGACTTAGTCTCACACAAATGGGAGCTTGCATCGGAGCCGGATTGGCGGCAATCGGAGCCGGAATAGGTATCGGTAGAATCGGTGGTTCTGCGATGGACGCTATGGCACGTCAGCCGGAAGTTGCCGATAAAATCAGAAGTAATATGATTGTTATTGCCGGTTTGATTGAGGGTGTAGCTTTGTTGGCTCTTATAGTTTGTATCTTGGTATTATTCATATAAGGTTATGACTTTATTTCAACCGGAATTCGGATTACTTTTCTGGATGCTGGTGGCATTTCTGATTGTTTTGGGAATACTTGCCAAGTACGCCTTTCCTGTGATTATTCGCAGTATGGAAAAGCGGGCGGATTTTATAGACAGCGGAGTTAAGTATACTCAAGAAGCTATCGAACGAAAAAACAAAGCCGATGATGATGCTCAGGCACTTCTTGACGAAACGCATAGAAAGCAATTGGAATTGCTCAGGGAATCGGAAAAGATAAAGCAGCAAATTATAGCCGAAGCAAAAGAAAATGCGGCATCGGAAGGCAGGAAATTACTTGAAAATGCTCGTAAGTCAGCCGAACAAATAAAGACGGATGCACAAAATGACATTCGTAATGAGGCGGCTATGCTTTCCGTGAAGATTGCCGAGAAAATTCTGCGCAAGGAGTTGGCAAATACGGAAGAGCAACAACGTTTGGTGGAACTTTATATGGAAGAGATTAAGAAAGATGAGTGATGGTTCCATTTCCATAAGGTACGCTAAGGCATTTCTAAATTATGCTACGGATTTGCAGGCTGAGGAGGATTTGTATCAAAAGATGCGGTTATTCAGGGAGAATTTCAGCAGACATCCTGACCTTGATAAAGCTTTGATGAGTCCCGTGCTTTCGGCGAGTGATAAGGAAATGCTTTTGTCAACCGCAATCGGAATAGAACCGGAGGAAGTGTACATAAAAATAATAAGGCTGTTGATAAAAAATCACAGAGAACGTTATTTGAATCGTATTGCGCTTATTTATCAAGAACTTTACCGTAAGGCAAAAGGTATCACGGATGTGAAAGTAACCACTGCGGTAAAAGTCGCTAAAGAATTAGCGGCGGAAATAGAAAAGGAAATCGTTAGTTTGGTGAAAGGCGAATATGAAATAGAGTATTTCACGGAAGAGAAGATAATAGGTGGCTACATTCTTGAAATAGACAATACGATTTATGATGCTTCCGTGAGAACGGAATTGAATAAGATTAAAAAAGAGTTGATAAAAAAATAATACTTAAACTTAAATAGTATGAGTAAAACCGGAGAAGTATCTGATATTTTGCAAATGCAACTTGAAGGGATTGAAACCAACAACGTGTTTGAAGAAGTGGGTACTGTTTTGGAGGTGGGCGACGGAGTTGCTCACGTCTACGGCTTAGACAAAGTGAAAGCCAATGAATTGGTGGAATTTGAGAGTGGAGTGATGGGTGTTGCAATGAACTTGGAAGAGGATAATGTGGGTGTCATCCTGCTGAATGCCGACGATAAGGTGAATGAAAATTCTACTGTTAAACGCACTAAACGTATTGCTTCTTTGCGAGTGGGTGAGGGTTTGCTCGGCAGGGTGATTGATCCTTTGGGAAATCCTATAGACGGACTTGGAGAGGTTACGGGCGATTTGATCGAATTGCCTTTGGAGAGGAAAGCTCCGGGTGTTATTTATCGTCAGCCGGTGAAGGAACCGTTGCATTCGGGTATCAAAGCTATTGATTCGATGATACCGATAGGCAGAGGACAGCGTGAGTTGATAATCGGCGACAGGCAAACCGGTAAGACGGCTATAGCGGTGGATACTATTCTCAATCAGCGTGAACTTGCCGCAAACGGTGAACCGATTTATTGTATTTACGTGGCAGTGGGACAGAAAGCCGCTTCTGTGGTAACGCTTATGAATGTTTTGCGTGAAAAGGGAGCTTTGGATTATTGTATAATCATTGCCGCCAATGCGTCCGATTCTGCCGCAATGAGATATTACGCACCTTTTGCCGGTGCTGCCGTAGGTGAATATTTCCGCGACACTGGTCGTAATGCTCTTGTTATATATGACGATCTTTCAAAACAGGCGGTGGCTTATCGTGAGATTTCTCTTATTTTGCGCCGTCCGTCGGGCAGGGAGGCTTATCCGGGTGATATTTTCTATTTGCATTCGAGATTGTTGGAACGTGCAGCGCGAATAATTTCCAATGATGATGTGGTGAAAGGTATGAACGATTTGCCTGAGGTGATGAAACCGATAGTGAAGGGTGGAGGTTCGCTCACTGCCTTACCGATTATTGAAACTCAGGCGGGCGACGTTTCGGCTTATATTCCTACTAATGTGATTTCTATTACCGACGGTCAGATTTTCTTGGAAACATCGCTTTTCAACGAAGGTGTTCGACCGGCAATTAATGTTGGTATTTCCGTTTCGCGCGTAGGCGGTAATGCACAGTTGAAAGCGATGAAACAGATTGCAGGCACATTGAAGATTGATCAAGCGCAGTATCGTGAATTGGAATCTTTTTCAAAATTCGGCGGTGATTTGGACAACGTTACGGCTATGGTTATCGACAAGGGGCGAAAAAATGCCAAATTGCTTGTGCAGCCACAGTATTCTCCGATGAAAGTGGAAGAAGAAATTGCTGTGATTTATTGTGGTACTAAGGGTTTACTCAAAGATGTGGATTTGCAACATGTGAGTGATTTTGAAAAGACTTTTTTGGAAACATTGAAAGCAAAGTATCAAAAAGAAGTTTTGGATAAACTTAAAACCGGTGTTATGGATGCCGAAGTGGAACAGATTTTAAAGAAGACGGCACAGGAAGTTGCAGCAGGATTTAAAAAGACAATAAAATAGTAGTTTATGGCTTCAATGCGGGAAATAAAAAGCAGGCTTTCTTCGGTGCGTTCTTCTCAGAAAATCACCGGAGCAAGGCGCATGATTGCTTCCGCACGTCTTAAACAAACGGAACTTTCGTTGAGAAATGCCTTGCCTTATGAAAAGGCTTTGCAGGCGATGCTCAACCATCTTAATACGTATGATTTTGATGTGAATTCTACGCTCACCGTTGAAAGGCAAATGAAGAAGATGGTGCTTGTGGTGGTGGGTTCCGATGAAGGTATGAACGGTGCCTATAATACTAACGTATTACGTTTTGTGCGGGAAGCCGTAGGCAAAATACCGGCAGGAGTGATGCTTGAAGTTATATACACAGGTAAGAAACTTGCATCTCAGTTGCGCAAACTGTCGAATATTACGCTTTCGGAAGCTCCTGCCGAGTTTCATGAAAAACAATATGCCGAAGGTGTAAATCTTTTGGCGAAACAACTTACCGACCGTTTTCAGAAAGCGGAAATTGACAGGGTTGATGTGGTTTACACTCACTATAAAAGTCGTGGCACCCAGATAGTAACTCAAACTCAATTGCTACCGTTGAGTAAAACCGCGCTCAAAGAGTTTTCCGCTAAATCGGAGGAAAATGATTCCCAAAACTTTGATAAAAGTAATCAGGACGACAAGGATGATTTACTTTATTATTTCTACGAACCGAGCGGAGAGGAAATTGTTGCAAAACTTTATCCGCTGATAGTGCGCACCAAGTTTTATAAATTTGTTTTGGAAAGTCGCACATCTGAAGAAGCAATGAGAATTATTGCCATGCAAACGGCTAACGATAATGCCGACAAACTCACCGAGCAGTTGCAACTTCAATACAACAAACTTCGCCAACAAAACATCACCAACGAACTTCTTGACCTCGTAGAGGGACAAACGGAAAGGGATTAACAAAACTTTGAGTTTGGATAATAGACCAAACCTCCCATATAAATTGGTACGCCAGTAAGTTGTTTCAACTATTAATTTTTGAATAAGTCCCATTCGCTTCGACAAATATCATTGGGACGCAAGGGAATGCTTACGATTACTTCAAAGGTGCCGTATGCTTTATCTTTCACTGCCTTGAAATTGTAGTCGTAGGAACATAGAACTTTAAGGTCGTGTATTAATTTTACTCCAAACATAAAGCCTAATTCCGACGTGCTTCTGCCGATTAGAGAAAGTTGGTATTTTTCAGGTTGATTACTGCGATTGAAGTATAGTGAAACCATTCCGTCCAACTGCAATTCATCCCTGTACATTTTCATACATAACCCGTATTCGACGTCTAAACTCGTGTTGAATGAACCGGTGCCATACATGCGACTGTTGTAGCGTTGAGCAAATGTACGTGTGCGCAAACGTGCATAGAGATAGTTCGTACTTTCAAAAATATAAGGTTCTTTCTTGAAAAAGGATAGAATGTTTTGTCCCGATATTCCTATTCGCAATTTCTTGTCATACACCCATTCCGCACCGAGATTTGCATCCCACGATTGCAATCCTCGCATGCGTTCACTATTCAAAATAGGGTCATTAATGTCGTCCATTGTTACTTTCTTGCGGTCAACACTTTGAGACAGGTAAACACCGGCTACTCCGAGATTAAGAAAACTATTCCAAGTGATCTGCACCGAATGTGAGTATGATAAGGAAAAGTCAAGCGTTTTCATGTAGCCTATTTGGTCTTGTAATATCTTAACGCCTGCCTGTGATTTTGCTTCCTCCCAAAACATCGTACCTGTTGCAAAGAAAGTTGACGGGCTTCCCTGATAGTCCATCCATTGCTTTTTTGCCGAAACGGTTACAAACGAGAAGTAGTCGAGATTAATAAAAGCCGGATTAATATAATAAGGGTTTTCCCAATAAAATGCCGTTTGTGGTCTGTTTTGTCCTTTCGTAGAATAAAAAATCAGACAACAGACCACTGTGAAAAAACAATATTTTAAAATCGGCAATTTCATCTGATAATTGTGATGTACCCTTTCTTACTTTCAATACCGGTAGGCATTTCATAAAAAACCTGATAGAAATACGTGTCTTCCGGAGCATCTTTACCTTTGTATGTGCCGTCCCAACCGTCATCACCTTCAAAGATTATTACCCCGTTACGATTTACAATTTTCACCTTGTACTGCGGCATAAACACATCGTTAATTCCGTCACTGTTAGGAGAAAAAGTATTAGGCGGGTTAATTGTTAGATACACATCTATTGTAGCGGTTTTGGAAACCGGACAATCATCCGGATTATTTACAGTTAGCGTTATGTCGTAAGATTCGGTATGCTTGTCGGGAGTGAATATATGGCTTGTGGGATTTTCATACGCTGTGTTGCCGTCTCCGAAATCCCATTCATAAATCATATATTCCGGCATATCTACTTTAAAATTAATCCTTGATTCTTTGTCAACAATATATGCAGGGTCATAGATTATTTCAAAATCTTCGTTGTAATAAGGAACATGCACAGTGTCGGTGTAGGAATTTTCGCAATCTTCCTGTGTCAGCACACGATAGTTGACTTCAAAACTACCGCTATCTTTGAATTGGTAGGTTACGGATGTTTTATTAGTTTCCACATAATCTTCGGGGAAAGTCCACTGAGAAGTTTTAATGCTCACTCCCTGTGGTATTTCAAGTATAGCATAAAATTGATATTCGTGAGTGTAGCAATTTATAAGAGAATGAGCGATTTCTCCCTGAATGTCGGGTATAACCTTTAAATCTAAAATAACCGTGCTATCACATCCGCATTGAGACACAAAATGTTTTAAATGAATGCCCTCTTTGCTCACATTAAAGTTATCATCTTTATAAACGTCGCCATTGCATATAGAAGC